>JAIBAY010000003.1:0-300000 GCA_019694975.1 Chitinophagales bacterium | reverse complement strand
GCCAAGCTATGATGCGTTGCCGGCAACCTTAACCGCTCCGAACCAACAGGGTGCTAACATCAAACAGACATGATAAGAAATATAATTTTACTGCTCACTTTGACGCTGACATTTTTGAGTGCAAGCGGACAAGATGCTGCTGCACTTTTGCTAAATGGTGCGGTGAAAGTTGATAATCCCGAACAACTTTCTGACAGTGTTTACAAAATGCTTTCATCTTTTCAAATTGTAATGGTTGGCGAAATGCACGGCACAAACAAACCTGCACAACTTGTAACAGGACTTGCAAAACTTTTTACAAGCAAAGGCGACAGCGTTCAGGTTGGTTTAGAAATTTTGCCAGAGCAAATGCAACGCTATAATTCATTGCATACCGACAGCAGTATTTATAAATCTCAATTCTTTGCAAACCCACCACAGCAAGATGGCAGAGCATCTTTTGCATGGGCTAATATTATTGCCAGGTTAAATGACAATCCGAAAGTTCAGATTTTCTTTTATGACATCAACAAAGGGAAAGAAGAAATGTATTCAAGAGACAGTATCATGTTTTCAAAAATTAAAAAACAATACTTGCTGCATCCCACATGGAAAATGATAACTATTAGCGGTAATGCTCACAATAGCAACCAACCGGACAAAATGATTACTTACTTGCGAAAGGACAAAGAATTGAATCTTGATGCAAAGACAATTTGTTCGCTCAATAATTATTATGCAAAGGGAACATGCAACGCCAACTTCGGAAAAGGTTTAGAGTTGAAGTATCTTGAATCGCCTGAATCAGCGTATGACACCATACTTCCTTTTCCCGATTACCTCTATCTGTATTCTGCAAAATCAAATGCACCATACACAGGTGCGTATTACACGCGATACATGACACCTGCAAAAATGGTTTTCAATTATCAGGAAAAGATTGACACAGCCGCCATTCATAAACAACTCAAAGCAATTTTTGACCGGGACCAAAAGACACGGGCAAGAGGCGATTCATCGCAATTCATGGGTTATATTGACAGCACAAACCAAATTGTAGTGGAAGCGCTCATTAATAAATATGGATGGTTAGACCGAAGTATTTTCGGCGCAGCAAGCAACTATGTTTGTTACATAGTTATTCAACATGCACCAATTGAGAAACAAAAAAAATATTTACCGATGCTGATGCAATCAGTTGCCGATGACGAATCACGGTCAGTTGACTTGGCATATTTGCAAGACAGAGTTTTGATGAGAGAAAACAAAAAACAGATTTACGGTTCGCAGCTTGTTCCTGATAAAGAGACAGGCGGTTGGAAATTTTATCCGATAGAAGATGAAAAAAATGTAAACATTCGCAGAGCGAAAATCGGATTAGAGCCAATGGAAGAATACGCTAAAAATTTTGGCATTGATTATCAATTGCCAAACAATTAAAAATGGAATCAAGAAAAGAACATTGGGAAAATGGTTACACCACTAAACAACCCCACGAAGTAAGTTGGACACAAGAGTTACCAAAAACATCTTTGGACTTTGTTCACAGTTAGAATTTACCAAAGTCAGCCGGCATTATTGACATTAGCGGAGGCGACAGCAAACTTGTTGACTATCTTATTGACGAAGGTTTTGAAAAAAGTTCGGTGCTGGACATTTCAGCCAGTGCAATTGAAAGAGCCAAACAACGACTTGGCGGCAAAGCCAGGTATTTGACAGCAGACACTAACTAATTTAATAAGAAACGCACCTGGCAAACCGGATTTTCAATCACACAGTGATACTCCCTTCCTTCAGCTTTTCCGCATTCTCCGCCAGCTGCAGTGCATCAATCATCTCCTGTATGTTGCCATTCATGAAATCTGGCAAGGTGTAGATGGTCATGCCGATGCGGTGGTCGGTGACACGGGCCTGCGGATAATTGTAGGTGCGCACTTTGGCAGAACGGTCGCCGGTGGAAACCATGGTTTTTCTTTTGCCTGCAATCTCCGCATTGTGTTTGCGCAATGCTTCATCATATAACCGGGTACGCAACATGGTCATCGCCTTTTCGCGGTTGCCGAGCTGCGATCTTTCCGTCTGGCACATCACAACCACACCGGTTGGAATATGCGTGAGGATGACCTTCGTTTCCACCTTATTCACGTTCTGTCCGCCTGCACCGCCGCTGCGTGCTGTTTCCATCTTCACATCAGCATCACGCACTTCCACATCCACTTCATCCGCCTCAGGTAATACTGCCACGGAGGCCGCGGAAGTATGTACACGGCCCTGTGCTTCCGTTTCCGGTACCCTTTGTACCCGGTGCACACCGGATTCAAATTTCAATGTGCCATAAACATTGTCTCCGGTCACTTCCAGAATCACTTCTTTGTATCCGCCTTTCGTACCCTCGCTTTCTGAAATCACTGCCACCTTCCATCGTTTCGACTCGCAGTACCTTACATACATCCGGTAAAGGTCACCTGCAAATAAACTGGCTTCATCACCACCGGTGCCGGCGCGTATTTCCAGCACGGCATTGCGTTCATCCTGCGGATCTTTGGGTATCAGCAACTGCCGGATGGTATCTTCGAGCTTCAGCTTTTCTTCTTCCTGCTGTTCGAGTTCCGATTTTGCCAGATCGCGGAAATCGGCGTCTTTCTCCGTATTCAGCAAATGGCGGTTGTTGTCAATATTGCTCAGCAGCAGTTTGTATTTTTCATAGGCCTCCACCACTTTCTCGAGTTCTTTGTAATCACGGTTGAGCTGCGCATAGCGGCGTTGATTGTTCACCACCATCGGATCATTCAGTTCTTCCTGTATGTTGAGCCAACGGTCTTTGATGGCTTGCAGTTTATCAATCATTTGCTTTTAGCGACTTCAGTAGGTAAGAGGAAAAATTTCTGTGGCAAAGTTAGCCAAACAGTCATTTATTTGTCGGCCTGCGTTATTTTTAACCAACTGATCCGCACCTTCTTGTCGCAGCCCAATCAACATGAAGCATTGTCCATGGCCGCCTTCGACCAGGCAGCAGCGGCATACGATGCAGCATTTTCGTATTCACCTGTCGGGAAACTGCAACGGGAACGCGTACACCATTTTTTCCGGCAGGAAATAAACGGAAAAGCGCTGCAGGTGCTGGAAATAAACTGTGGCACCGGCGAGGATGCGCTCTGGTTCGCGGCCGGCGGCCACCATGTTATAGCCACCGATGTATCAGCTATGATGATTGCTTTGGCGGATGAAAAAACAAAAGGACATTCATATAAGGGTACAGTTCAAACCAGGCAGCTTGCCTTCCGTGATTTGAAAGATGCATTTGCGCCGCATTCCTTTGATCTTGTTTTTTCCGATTTCGGCGGGTTGAACTGCATTCCGCCTGCAGCTATCAGCACCTTGCTGCAGGATGCTGACCTTTTGCTGAAGCCCGGCGGAAGATTTATAGCGGTGATCATGGGGAGAAAATGTGTATGGGAACGCTGTTATTTTTTGCTGAAGGGGAAGAAGCAGGAAGCATACCGGAGAAACAACACTGCGCCACTTGATGTTCCACTCGGAAAACAGCAGATGCCTGCCTGGTATTATGCACCTTCAGCAATCAGGCGCATGGCTGCATCTTTATTTACATGCACTGCGGTGAAACCAGTCGGCATCGTTCTGCCGCCATCCTACCTTCAGCCGTTTTTCACAAAAAGAAAATCGTGGCTGTCGGCATTGAACAGACTTGAGCCCTTACTTTCATTTTCAGCTTTCAGCAACTATGCCGATCACTTTTATATCTCACTGAGGAAGAAAAATTAGCTTTACCATTTATCACGATCAACTGACTTTTCACCATCTTCTGCACTTGACCATTTTCCTCACGCACGGCTACTTTATCGGAGATGATCCCAAAGAGCAGGAGATCATGAAACCGTATGTGCCGCTGGGAATACTCTATATCTCTTCTTACCTTGAAGAATATGGCTATGATAATTTTATTTTTGATTCCACTTTCTCCGCTGTCAGTGAATTGAAGCAGCAGCTGCTTGCCCGGCAACCTGACCTCATCGGCATCTATACCAACCTGATGACGAAGCTGAATGTGCTGCACATCATTCGGTTTATTAAAGAGCAGGAAGCATTAAAGCATTCAAAGATAATTCTTGGCGGGCCGGAGGTGCGCAATCATGTCACGGGTTTTATTAATGCAGGCGCCACAGTTTTGGTATTGGGTGAAGGTGAACAAACCATGCTGGAGCTTGCACAGTATTACAACGGCGATTCCGGATTTAAATTAAAAGATATTCAGGGTATAGCATTCATGGATGAAAACGGCAGCATCATCCGTTCTGCACCGCGGATGAATCTGCGCAACATGGAAGCGTTGCCTTTTCCAAATCGCAAAAAAGTGAATCTGCAGTTGTATTTCGATGCCTGGAAAAACAGGCATGGCGAGAGTGCCATCTCAGTGAGTACGATGCGCGGATGTCCTTACACCTGCAGATGGTGCAGCCGGGCTGTGTATGGCCAGACCTACCGCAGAAGGAATGCGGAACAGGTGGTGGAGGAACTGGCTTTAATACAGAAAAACTATACGGCTGATACCATTTGGTTTGTGGATGATGTGTTTACCATCAGTCACAAATGGCTCCATGAATTTGTTGATGCGCTGCGAAGGCAGCAGCTGAAAATCCGTTACGAATGCATCACGCGCAGCGACAGAATGAATGAAGCCGTGATACAATTGCTGAAGGAGAGCGGATGCTTCCGTGTCTGGATCGGTGCGGAAAGCGGCTCGCAAAAGGTGATTGATGCCATGGACAGGAGAGTGGATGTGCTGCAGGTGCGCGAAATGATTCAGTCAGCGAAAAAGCACGGCATCCAGGCAGGCACGTTTATCATGGTAGGTTACCCCGGGGAAACGGATGAAGATATACGGCAGACGCTGGCACATTTAAAACAATCAGATCCTGATCAGTATACAATCACCGTTGCTTATCCGATAAAGGGCACGCCATTGTATGAAGAGGTGGAATCAAAGATGATGGAGCAGTTGCCGTGGGAATCTTCCACCGACCGGCAGATTGATTTTAAGCGTACCTATTCTCGTAAATATTACGACTATGCCGTTCGCTGGATCTACAATGAGATGGCGGTTAACCGGATAAACGGCGATGCAAAAAGCATAATGAAATACAAAATAAAATCGCTTGCAGCCAGAGTACTGATGAGGTGGGAAATGATGCGAAGCTGATGGCAGGCTATCTCCGTTTTGTCAATAAGGATCCACATCGGTAATAACATGCACTGAACGGTATCTGCCGGATTCCTCCAGCTGCCGCAGCGCTTCCCGTATTCTTATTTTGATATGCTCAATCATTGCGCTTTGCCTTTCGAGCTTGATAAGAATCTGTACCAGGTATTGATTTTTAATACGGGCAACCGGTGGTTCTGCCGGTCCGAGTAATCTTTTCTGCAAATCTTTCTGAAGGCCATTAGCCACCAGTTGGCCTGCTTCCCACACTGTCTTTTTATCCTTGTGTTTGAAGGTTAGCTGAATCAAACGCGTGAAGGGTGGATATTGAAATTTTTGCCGGTGCCTGATTTCTTCCAGGTAAAAGCCGCGATAGTCATGGTGGATGATGAACGGCAGCAAGGTGTTGTTGATGTTGCCGGTTTGAATGATCACCCGGCCCCGTTTGTTTTTTCTGCCCGGCCTGCCACTTACCTGCGACATAAGCTGAAAGCCGCGTTCCGCCGACCGGAAATCTATGTTGTTCAAGAGCTGATCGGCATTCAGTATTCCCACCAGTGACACATTTGCAAAGTCAAGACCCTTCGTCACCATCTGCGTGCCTACCAGTACTTTTGTTTTGTTGCGTTCGAAGTCGCCGATGATTTTCTGATAACCGTTTTTGCTTTTCACGGCATCATAATCCAGTCGCGCCACAGCTACGCCGGGCAACAGGACTTTCAGGTCGTCTTCAATTTTCTCTGTTCCGAAACCGGTAATCTTCAGCAGGCTGCTGCCGCAGGCCGGGCACTGTGCGAATGAATTTTTACGATGTCCGCAATAGTGGCATTTTAATTCATGCTGGAATTTATGATAGGTGAGATGCACATCACAGTTCGGGCACATAGCTGTCCAGCCGCAAGTTTCACATTCCATGTAGGGAGCATAACCGCGCCGGTTTTGAAAAAGTATCGCCTGTTCCTTTTGGTCAATGGTAGTTTTCAGTTCCTCCAGCAGCATCGTGGTAAAGTGCCCGTGCAGTTGTTTTTTCTTTTTTGCTTCTTTCACATCGGCGAGCATGATTTCCGGCATCTCAAGGCCGGCATACCGTTCGTTCAGTTCCACCAGCCCGAATTTCCCCGAGGCAGTGTGTTGGTAGCTCTCCAGCGAAGGCGTGGCACTGCCGAGAAAAACTTTGGCACCGTGTAAACCTGCTAAAAGGATGGCCGCATCACGACCATTATAGCGCGGTGCAGGATCATTTTGTTTGTAGGATGAGTCGTGTTCTTCGTCCACAATTACCAGCCCGAGATGGTTAAACGGAAGAAATAAAGCGGAACGCGCGCCGAGCACTGCCTGGTATTCGCCAAGCAATAGCTTATTCCAAATCTCCACACGTTCCTGCTGATTAAAACGGGAATGGTAGATACCAATTTTTTTACCGAACTGGCCGCGCAACCGTTCTATTATTTGCGTGGTGAGCGCAATTTCAGGCAAGAGGTACAGCACCTGCTTACCTTCCGCAATCGCATCTTCCATCAGGCGGATATACACATTCGTCTTTCCGCTGCCCGTAACGCCATGCAACAGCGTAACATGCTTTTGCGTCGCCTGAACCGAGCATGCATCCAAGGCAGTTTGCTGTGCCGCTGTCAGTTCGAAAGTGACTTTTTCGGCATCCGAATCATTGATTCTTCCTGTTTCTTTCTGTTGCTGCAGCAGAATATTTTTTTTCAGCAAAGCCTGCAGGGCAGCGTGATCGGATTTCGCTTTTTCCAGGAGGTCACTTTTCAGGATTTCTTTATAGCGTGTGCCTTGCAGGTTACTGAGGTGTGTATACGCCATCAGCAATGCGAGTTGCTTTGGCGCTTTTTTTTCCAGTTCATCAAAGATGGGCCGTAGCTGATCATCCTTTTCGTAGAATGGATTAATGCGGATATAGGTTGCTGTTTTCGGTTTGTAACGCTTGAGCAGTTGTTCTTTCACCAGCACCACATTTTTTCTCAGCAGTGATTGCACCAAAGGATAAACGGTTTTCTGCCGCAGGATTTTACCGATCTCTTCTATAGACAACTCCTTTTGCACATGCAAGGCTTCTGCCACCAGGTATTCTTTGTCGGATAGATGGGTGTAGTTTCCATCAAACGCAGGATGCAGCATGATGATCGTTTCACTTTCCAGTTTAAATCCGCCGGGCAAGGCTGCATTCATCACATCCCCTTCGGTGCAGAGGTAGTAGCCTGCCATCCATTCCCAGAACTTCAGCTGAACTTCCGTAACGATGGCAGCTTCATCCAATACAGAGAGGATGGGTTTGATACTATATGGTTCCGGTTTATCATGGTGAATCCGCTTGACAATGCCGGCATAAATTTTCCGCTGCCCGAACTGAATCTCTACGCGTTTTCCTATCGAAACATCGGATTGCAGCGCGGCCGGAATACCATAGGTGTAGTTGATGTGCAGCGATAAAGGAAGAATCACTTCAGCATAGGCAACGATATCATTCGAATATTCCTGGAGCATAATAAACAGGCAGCCATCGCTGCTTAAAATAATCAGTGTTGTTTCATATTGAAGTTCAATCGAGCATCGGCGCCCTGCTAAACGGCTTTGATGGATCAAAAATTTTACGGTAGGTGCGGTAACGCTTGGATACCGTGGTGCCCAGGTTTTCCACCATGCGGATCATCTTTGGATTGAAATCACCGATCCAGTTCATCTCGAGTGTCTTATATTTTTTTAGTGGCTGCACCACCTTTCCCGTAGCAACAATCAATGCGCCGTCTATTCCCTTTCCCTGGAAGTCAGGCACCACACCAAACAAAATTCCCGACATCTTATCAATGACGCCGCGCCAGCGGTAATATGCAAACTTTAACTTGCCATACCAGTCGAGCCGGCCGTTCAGATAACGGATTACCTGGTTTATCTCAGGCAGCATCACAAAGAATGCGATCGGCCTGTCCTTATAGTAACCAAACCAGATCAGTCTTTCATCCATAACAGGCAGCATCTTTTTAATCATACCGAGTGTCTGCTCATTGGTCACGGGGTTGAAGTGTCCCATCTTAACCCACGCTTCATTGTAAACCTTTGTCAGGTCTGCGGCATATTTCTCCAGCTGCTTTTTACGGATATGTTCAAACCTGAAAGCCGGGCTTTTAAATATCCGTTCAGCTTTTGCCCTGAAGAGTTCCGGCACTTCATCCTCGATGTTATATCTGAAGACTAGTTGATTAAAGTAAGTCTGAAAACCATAGTTCTCAAATAGCTGTATATAGTAGGGCAGGTTGTAATTCATCTGGTAAGACGGAGGTGCAAATCCTTCCACCATCAATCCCCACCATGATGAACGGTCGCCGAAATTGATGGGGCCATCCATGGCTTCCATACCTCTTGCAGCTAACCATTCACGGGCTGCATCGAACAGGACATTGGCGGCACGCTGATCATTGATGCATTCAAAGAAACCGATGCCGCCTGTCACGTATTCAGATGTTCTCGCTGTTTTTTCATTTACAAAAGCAGCTATCCTGCCAATCCGCACACCGGCTTCATTTACTAAAATCCAGCGCATGGCGGCGCCTGTTTTCAGCAATTTGTTTTTAGCCGGATCGAATACTGCTTTAATGTCATTGTCGAGTGGCCGCACCCAGTTTGCATCATGTTTATAAATTGAAACAGGCACTTCCAAAAATCTTTTTTCACTAACCTGATCGGTAACGGCAATAAGACGCATGGTAAGTTAGGTGTTGAAGTAAGGAAGAAAAATAAAGAAGGCAATCAATGCTGCAGCGGTGCCAGCCAGGAAAACCGCTCCGGCAGCAATATCCTTTACTTTGCCGGCCAGTTCGTGATAGCCCGGGGAAACAAAATCGACGAGTTTTTCCACGGCGGTATTCAGGCATTCTGTAATCAGTAACAGGGCGGCGGCGGCAATCAGAAAAATCCAGTCAGTCCTGCTCAGGTGCAGGTAAATACCCAATACAGCAGCTGCCAGCACGAGGGAAGTTTGTATCCTGATGCTCACTTCCGTTTTATATGGAATTACCATGCCATTAAACGCAGTACGAATTTTTCTGAAGAGATTCCTGCTCTTGAAAGCCTGTTCCATCTTTTTTTAACAAAGAAAGCAGATTTACAACTTTGATGTGTATACGTATGAAAAAATCAAATGATGATGCAGCAGCAGTATCAAAAAAATAATGCGATCCGTCGGAAAAAAAAGAATAGCCTGCTAACTGCAATACAGCAGTGAAAAATGGCAAAATTCAGTTTCCTGAGCGTTGCAACTTCTGTCCGGTGCTCAGTAATGCGATCTCCTGTTTTGTTGCCATCACTTTCAGCAATTGTCCGTCGCTAAGAATATGTACTACGTAACGCAGTTCATTTTCTTCGATAGAAATTATCTCACCATTTATGTCAAACTTGTCATCAGCAGGGTGAAACAGGTCATCCGGTTTTCCAAAGCGTGTGATGTTACCCTTCTCCAGGCAGTAGACAACATCGGCCAGTTTGGTAATTTCCCCGATATGATGACTGACGAGGATAGTAGTCAGTCCGAATGCACGGTGTATGTGCAGAATATATTCCTGTAGCTTTCCACGGATGGCATCATCCAATGCTGAGAGCGGTTCGTCCAGTAGCAACAGTTTTGGTTTCCTCGCCACCGCCCTTGCAAGCGCTACCCGTTGCTTTTGTCCGCCCGAAAGCTGCGACGGTTTGCTTTTTTGCAGGGCCTCCAATTCCAGTGTCTGCAACAGTTCATCCACCAGCGCCTGATCACTTTTGTGTGGAAGTCCAAAGGCAATATTCTCGCGCAGGGTAAGATGCGGGAATAGGGCAAAATCCTGGAACACAAAGCCGATAGATCTTTTTTCCACCGGCAAAAAAAAATGATTCACGGAATCGTTCCATAATTGTCCCTCTGCTTCGAGGTATATTTTATTCGCTGTCGTCAGTCCGGCTATGAGACGCAAAAGGGTGGTTTTTCCGGCACCGGATGGACCATATAAAGCGGCAATGGTTCCCTTTGCAATGGTAAGGTCGACCTGCAAAGGGATCATTCCGTCAGCGGTATGCAGTTCTTTTGTAGCGGAAAATTTTATCATCGTAACGGACTTACCTCTCCCGACCGGTTATTAATGAGGTAAACCATCTGGAGGATGAGAAAGGAAAAGGCAAAAAGAATAAAAGCGTAGATATTGGCTGTATGGTAATTCATGGACTGAACTTCATCGTAAACAGCGATGGAGATTACTTTCGTCTGTTCCGGAATACTGCCACCGACCATCAGTACCACGCCAAATTCGCCGATGGTATGGGCGAAGGTGAGCACAATACCGGTAATTACTGAAGGCCTGATGTTGGGCAGCAATACACGCAGCAACGTGGTAAATTTTGATTTGCCCAACGTGAGTGATGCCTCGCGTATTGAAATAGGAATATTTTTTAAGCCGGACTGAATAGGATGAACCATAAACGGTAAGCTGTAGATAACGGAACACACTACCAATCCGGGAAAAGTAAACACGAGCCGTATGTCGAAATACTGATCCAGCCATTTTCCGAAACCGTTTTGCGGGCTGAAGGCAAGCAACAGGTAAAAGCCGAGAACCGATGGCGGTAATACTAATGGCATGCTTACCAGTGCTTCCGTCACTGTCTTCAATTTCGATTTTCCATATGCCAGCCAGTTGGCAATCGGAACAGAAATAAACAGCAGCAACAGCGTGGTGATAAATGCAAGTTTGGCCGTGAGCCAGAATGGAGAAAAATCAATCATCGGAAAAATGTTATGACCTGTAGTAATGTTAAAATTATTTTTCCCTGAAGCCAAAATGCCTGATGATGGCGGCTGATGCGGGAGAAGCTATGTAATCTGTCAAAGCAGTGGCAGCCGTATTACCCTGCGAATGCTTCAGCAATACAAATGCCTGCTCCAGTTTGCTGTAGCTTTCCTGCGGGATGACGTAATATTTTCCGCCAGTTTGCTGCATTGCGGGCGACAATGCCAGGGAAAGGGCAATGATGCCGATATCAGCCGCACCGCTTGTTATGTATTGTGCAGCCTGTGATATGTTCTCACCAAAAACCAGTTTGTCTTTTACCTGGTCGTAAATTTTATAAAAACGCATGCATTCATCTGCACGCTGACCGTATGGCGCATGAGAAGGATCTGCGATGGAAATTTTATGGATGGAAGGATGAAGCAATGAATTCATCTTGTCTTGGGAAGGATCAAGTTGATTGCACCAGATCACAATACTGCCAACGCCATAAACGGACGGTTCCGAAATGGCAAACCCGGTCTCCCTTAGTTTTTTCGGATAGCTGATATCTGCGGAAAAGAAAAGGTCGAATGGTGCATCATTGGAAATCTGCTCGGTTAATTTACCTGAAGATCCATATACTGTTTTAACCTGTATGCCCTGGTTGGCTTTCTTAAAGTTTACTAAAATGGAATCCAGTGCGAATTGAAAGTCGGAGGCAGCTGCCACCACCACGGTGGGCGGTGCTGCTGCATGAATAGCAGCCACGGAATTCAGTAATGCAATCATTAAGAATATTCGGTTAATAAGCTTGTCATTTCATTTTTTTATTGGGAAGGTGTAGTCTTAATCTCTTCAAAGATAGCACATGAGACATTTCACAATTCTATTGCAGTTATTTGTCTGGTGTGAGCTACTGTTGCTCATGCTGCTGCTGATTATTTTTTTAGCAGCTATCTCAAAACAGGCAATCAATGTAGTCATGCCGGATTTATTTCGGCATCTGTCGACGAATTGAGGAGATCCTGATCAATAGGGACAGGATGACTCCAGGTATTTTGAGATAGTTTCTAAAACACCTGCCAATGCATCATACAGCATAAGCGGTTTCCGGTAAAATCAAAACAGGGTTATGCTGCTCTTTCCTCTTACTTTTATAGCCGTGTAATTCTTTTCTTGTATTTTCAACTCCGTACATACTTTTCACCATGAAAAATTTACTGTTGCTCTGCCTGTTGATTCCTTCTTTGTCTTTTGCCCAGAAAAAAAAGACAGTGACGTCGCCTGCTGTGCCACCCTTTACACCGGCAGAGGCCAGGTTGCAATCCACAACGAAGCGGGCATTACTACTCGAAAACTCATTAGTAACACAAGTGGAGTTCCGTAATATCGGACCCACCATCATGAGTGGTCGCGTTACAGATATTGATGCTAATCCTGCTGATCCCTCCGAATTTTATGTGGCCTATGCTTCCGGAGGGCTTTGGCATACTATCAATAATGGCTTGTCGTTTACGCCGCTCTTCGACCAGGAAGCTGTGATGACCATCGGCGACATCGCCGTGGATTGGAAGCACGGGGTGATTTGGGTGGGCACCGGTGAAAATAATTCAAGCCGTTCTTCTTACGCCGGCGCAGGTATATTCAAGAGCATGGACGGAGGTAAGTCGTGGCTTAATGTTGGTCTGCCCGAAAGTCACCACATCGGCCGCATCTTGCTCGATCCGGATGATGTCGGCATTGCCTACGTGGCTGTGCTTGGACACTTGTATTCCGATAACAAAGAACGGGGAATTTATAAAACCACCGATGGCGGTGCCACTTGGAAACAGGTACTTTACATTAATGATCACACAGGTTGTATTGATATCATCGCCGATCCTTTCGATAAAAAAATTATTTACGCTGCGGCCTGGGACCGCAACCGCCGTGCATGGAATTTCCAGGAGAGTGGCCCTTCATCAGGCATCTATAAGAGCACGGATGCGGGAATGACGTGGCAGCTGATTACTGATGGCAGCAACATTTTTCCGAAAGGTGAGGGTGTGGGAAGAATTGGCCTGGCTGCCGGCATCAAAAATGGTCATACCGTCCTCTACGCTTTTCTTGATAATCAATTCAGGCGCGAAAAGAAAAAAGACGAAGACACGACCGTGCTTACCAAAGACATGCTTCGAACCATGAGTGCGGTAACTTTCCAGCAGTTACCGAAAAGAAAAGTGGAGCATTTTCTGCGCGATGAGAATTTCCCGGAAAAGTATACGGCTGATACCATTTTTATGTTGGTAAAGAACGCCACAATTACTCCACAAACCCTGGTGGAATATCTCGATGATGCCAACTCGCTGCTCTTTGAAACGGATGTGATAGGAGCGGAACTGTATCGCTCGGAAGATGGCGGTAAAACCTGGGTGAAGCCTTACGCGGATTTTATGGACGAGCTTTTTTACACGTATGGCTATTACTTCGCCCAGGTGAGAGTGGAAAAAAATAATCCGGATAAAGTGTATCTCGTTGGTTTCGTCGTGCTCGCTTCAGACGATGGCGGCAAGACTTTCCGCAACATCAACCGCGAGAACGTGCATGTCGACCATCATGCATTATGGATCAATCCTGAAAAGAAGGGACATCTGATCAATGGCAACGATGGCGGCGTTAACGTATCGTATGATGATGGAAATACCTGGATGAAATGCAACACTCCGCCTGTTGGTCAGTTTTATTCAGTAAACTATGATACCGAAAAACCGTATAATGTTTATGGCGGACTGCAGGATAACGGCGTATGGTTCGGCAGCAGCAGCAATGTGAACTCCAGCGATTGGCATCAGACCGGCGTTTATCCGTTCAAAGAAATTATGGGTGGCGATGGTATGCAGGTGGCCGTTGATATCAGGGAAAATAAGGAGGTGTACACGGGTTATCAGTTTGGCAACTATTTCAGGGTAAACACGGTGACGGGCCGTTCAGATTATATCACTCCATCCCATGAACTCGGGGAGCGGCCTTACAGGTGGAACTGGCAATCACCTATTCAGCTTTCCGCGCATAATAGCGACATCGTTTACTTCGGCGCCAATAAGTTGTTTCGTTCACTGAACAAAGGAAATGACTTTAAACCGATTTCGCCCGACCTCACGAAAGGCGGTAAGAAAGGCGATGTGCCCTATGGAACCATCACCACATTGCATGAGTCAGTGATGAAATTCGGGTTGATCTATACAGGCAGCGATGATGGTTTGATCTATGTTACAAAGGATGGCGGTAATACATGGACGAAGATTTCAGACAAACTGCCACAAGACTTATGGGTGAGCAGGGTACAGGCATCCGCCTTTAAAGAATCACGCGTATATGCTTCGCTGAGTGGTTACCGCTGGGATGATTTTAATGCCTATCTCTATTCCTCCGAAGATTATGGTGCCAATTGGACAAAGATCGGCACCGATCTTCCTGCTGAACCCGTGAATGTGATAAAAGAAGATCCTGTTAATGAAAATATTCTCTATGTCGGAACGGATCATGGCTGTTATGTTTCACTTGATCGTGGGAAGACCTTTATGCGCATGAGTGGCAAACTGCCGTCTGTGGCTGTGCATGATCTCGTGATTCAGCCACAGGCACATGACCTGATACTGGGAACACATGGCCGTTCCATCTACATTGCTTCTGTGAAGGAATTAGAACAATTGCGCGATTCAATTCTCCAGAAATCACTGTATGCTTTCGCCATCGGACCGGTTAGCTACAATGGTAGCTGGGGCCATAAAGAGTTTTATTGGGATACAATTCCGGATCCACAGCTGAAAATTCCCGTTTATCTCAACAAATCCGCGAAGGTTAACATCACTCTTTTTGCAGACAGCAGTCTCGTGCTGAACCAACTGAACCTCCAGGGGCAGAAGGGTTTGAATTATTTTCAGTATGATTTTTCCATTGATTCTGCACAGCTGACAGCCTATGAAAATCTGCTCAATAAGGACCTTAAGGAAGAAGAGGAAAAGGTAAAACTGAAGAAAGCCGATAATGGACAGTATTATTTAAAACCGGGAAAATACAGATACAGCATAGATGCCAATGGTGTGAAATCAGAAGGTATGCTGACCATCGAAAAACCCGAATAACCGCAGGGATAAGTTTTTATCAAAAACCTTTTATGATTTTCCCTGTTATGGGAAGATGCACAGAGAAATACGGTCAGTGAATGATCGTGATTTACTTTCCATGATTAATCTTTTGGGGTAAATGAAATAGCATCGCAATCATGTAATAATGGGAGCGCCCTCTTGTGTCGCCATAAGCAGAAAAAAATCATGCAAAGCCATTTCAATTCGCTTCCCTGCACTGATCATGTCAATATGAGAACGGCCCTGATAGCGCCATCACCTTTACACATGGCTTGCACAAAGCCGGCAGATTTTTGCAAGGAAGTTGTAATATACCCGGCATGCCGCAAAGCAGGGATTGAAAAACTTCGCACATTGTTTTAACGATTTAAATCTAAACGTAATTATGAGTCTGCATTCAATAGAAAAGGTTCAGGTATTGGAAACCTCATTAGCGGAAGCATGGGATTTTTTCTCTTCGCCGCTGAACCTTGGCAGCATCACACCACCGGATATGAATTTTAAGATTCTCTCCGACTTTAAACCCGGCGATAAAATATATGCCGGCATGCTGATTCATTACCAGGTCAGCCCGCTTTTTGGTATTCCGCTTAACTGGACGACGGAGATTACGGCTGCTGTGCATAACCGTTATTTTATTGATGAACAAAGGCGCGGGCCATTCGCTTACTGGCATCATGAACATTTTTTCGAAGCGGTGCCCGAAGGAGTAAAAATGACAGATAAGGTTCAATGGAAGGTGCACGGCTGGTTTTTGGGAGATATCGTCAACAGTATTATCGTGGAGAATCGTGTGCAGGAAATTTTTGCTTTCAGGAAAACAAAAATGCAGTCGTTGTTCGGCAGGCAGCCCGTAAGTGTATAGAGAAATTTTCAGCTTTGATTTTTCAATATTTGATTCCGCCGTACAACAATTCGGAAAAGATTCGGAATGACTTCCTGCAAGCCATAGTGAAGCATGTGCAATCTGTTGTAGCGCTTTTCCGGAATCAACCATCTCTGGTGAAATACCGTTGCAGCTTTAAAATTCAAAGCCTGTATCCACGGAAACATAGTCTGCGGTAAACTCTCCGGCAGTTACATAAACACCTATAGAAAATTGCTGGTGCTTCGATTTTCCAAATGGCGGCAGGTAAATGGGTACACCCAGCTTTTGGTAAAATCCATATTCCAGCGGCGATGGCTTGTAAAAGTTATAACCGGCCAGCACGGAAATGCCGGCGAAACCAAAAACAAAATCATCTTTGATGAAGCCCGATACGGCGCAGGAATGAATAAAAAACTGGTCCGCATAAATCTCTTCCTGTTTGATAAAACTGTTAGCTGCTTCTTTGTACGTTGCCATAATCCCTGCGGAAAATTTGTTCCACCGGGCAATCATTTTGCCGGCGGAGAATTGAAACTGGTAAACATGATACACCGGGCCCTGTGGCGGTAGCTGTTCCTGGAATCCAAGGCCGGCGGTAACATTGAACAGGGTTCTCTTTGATGCAGGCGTCAATGTTCTTTTAATCAATTCAGCTTTTTGATATGGGGCCGGTTCATAGCGTATGCCTGCATTTACTGCTTTGATGTTGATGCCCAGGTTAGGCGTCTGCACGGCACCTGAAGAAAAATGTGTCAGCGAACCACCTGCCATCAGCGAAAAGTGTTGGGTAAAATGCCAGCTTCCGCCTAAACTCAGAGAAGTGACATTATTCAGCGTGGAGGCAATTACATTGTTGGTCGGGTTGTCATTGTAATCGTAGTGCTCTGATAAAAATGCGATACCTGTACCGATTCTCAGCCGGAGCATCAACCGGTTGCCCCGCAGAATTGGTATATCAATATTTGGAAGAATGGAAATGCCGTGGCCAAGTACCTCATCATTGCCATAGTCAGTGTAAGAGAAAGCGACACCGGTAAGCGGATAATGATAAAGCTGCTGCCATTCACTTCGGCCATTCATTTGCCTGGAAAAATTAAGTTCAAATGCGTTGGATGGGCCTTTTATTTCCGGTTTGAAATTAGGCGTATGCTTGATCACCCTGCCGTAAGAATAGGTTGGCGCAAATCCCCATCCTTTAAGCATTGATGAACTGTCCGCTGTTGCATCACGCTGTGCGAAAAGGCAAGTGGGCCAAAGCAATAACAGGGCAATTGCTGCCGGCAATGATTTCAGCAGGTGCATTGGCCAAATATAGGTTGAATCGGATCGTCTTCGTAACAGCATGAATCATATATGATGTTGATTTTCCTGCTGTAAGGGCGGAACATGAAAGGCTGCAGATACGGTGCATTGATAGTATTTTGTCACCTTGAAATAATAAATAGCAGGTCTTTCATCAACCTGTCTGCCTCATTTCGATTTGATGTGTTTTATATTAGCACTCCGAACTTTCAGCCGCCGCATTGCTAAACGGGAGAATCCGGTGTACATGAATCACAAAATTTATTTTGTCTGTCTGATGTTGTGGCTTTTGCCGCTGACTTCCCGCGCACAGGAGATTTCATTTTCCGCACCGCAAAAAGTTACTACAGGATATGCAAGGGTGGATGTATTGGGAAAAACACTGGAAGGCACCATCGTGCGCACCGTTGGCCGCAACACCGATGAGATGATGGCATTTTATGATAATATGCAGCTGCGTTGGAAAAAAAGTACGCCCAAGAAGGAAAAGAACAGTAAGCTGGAACAAATCGTCCTGTACAATGATTCTATCATTTTCTTTTATACCATCATTGTCAAAAATGTTACGCTGCTGAAAGCCTTCAGGTCAAATGTGAAACTTGAATCATCACAGCCGGCTATTATTATTGATACCATTAATAAAACACTGGTGAATGCGGCACCGGATCTGCGCTTCGCCTTTAATGCCGACAAATCAGCCATACTGATCTATTATGAAGATGCCGCATTCAACACTACCGACGTCCTGCATGCCCGTTGTGTTAACTATCATTTGCAAAGGAAATGGACTGCCAGTTGGAAAATAAAATCGATGGAGTCGCCGGTACTGATTGAGGCGGCTGTGGATACACAGGGAAATGCAGCCATAGTAGTGGGGGAAAACTATGCGAGAAACTATAACAACGACTTCATTTATTCCGGCCTGCATGTTTTTCGTATCAACGGCAATGGCCAGCAGTTGAAAGAATTCAGTTTCTTCGAGAAAAACCGTTACCTCACCACCTGCAAGGCGAAGATTGATCTTGTAACGGGCAACCTGCTGATGGCAGGCCTTTATGCAAGTAGCGCCGGCGTTGAATCGGAAGGCGCTTATTTTTTTATCTGTCAGGAGAATGATTCAGTGAAAACGATGCGGTTTGAACCGCACAATACCGATTTCATTTCACAGCTTACCGGCAATAACCCTCCCCGGAAAAACGACGGCTTCTTTGACTTTCAGCCGCGCGAATTGATCGTAACCCGCGACGGCGGTGCGCTCCTGATTACGGAGGCCATTTCTGTCTCATCAGAATCGTATAACAATTCCGGATATGGCAGCTTTGGCATCAGTTCCGGCTTCACGGTAAACTATTATCATTACGACGAATTGGCGGTTTTTTCTTTCAAAATCGATGGCACACTCAACTGGAAGCAGATACTCCATAAAAAACAGGCAACAGAAGGCGATGGCGGCTATTATTCATCATTCGCAACAATCATATCACCTTCTGTTCTGCATTTTATTTATAATGATGTGCAGAATGGACAAACCAGTGTGGGTGGTTATAATATTGATGCAAGCGGTAAACAACAGCATACCGAAGTTTTTAATGCCGACCGCAAGGGCGTCCTCATCATTCCGCAATCGGCCAGGCAGGTTGCACCTAATGAAGTGGTAGTACCAAGTTTAAAAAGAAATTACCTTCAGTTCGTTAAAATCGTCTTTTAAAATACCTCCCACTTGGTCAGCATCTTCCGTTCGTATCATCCCGCCGTCATCTTTATGTTGCTGCTGTACACGGTCATGCTCAGGATGGTACTGATCATTGAACCTGTGCTTTTCGAAGTGCCCGGAAATGCCAACCTCCTCAGCCGCTTTACCTATCAGGCCATTGCTGCCTTTGCTGTCAACCGCAACTTTATTTTCCATGTCATCAGCACACTGCTCGTATTTTTCCAGGCATTGTATTTTAATCACCTGGTGAATTATTACCGCATCCTGGCAAAGTCATCCTACCTTCCCGCATTCTCATTCATCCTGGTCTCGTCTCTTTTTGTCGAGTTTACGTTGCTGTCTTCAGCATTGATTGCTAATACGTTTTTACTGCTGGCGCTGGCTAAAATTTTTGCCTGGTACAAAAAGGAGAGAGTTACGGCGCCGGTTTTTGACACGGCATTCTTGATCGCTATAGCTTCCTTGTTCTTCTTCCCTTATGTTGTATTCTTTCTTTTTGTATTGGCTGCACTTATGGTTTTGAGACCATTTAGTATACGGGAATATCTCATTGCTGTTATTGGCCTTTTATTGCCCTACTATTTCATCGGTGTCTACTTTTTCTGGGTTGATCAGCTTCCTGAATTCCTTCATTCATTGGTTATTGCAGAATTGAAATTTAATGCGCAGGGGATGGCGCGGAATGCAAGAATACTGGCCATCGGTATTCCGGTTTTGGCAATCATTACCTGGAGTGCTTTCTATATCCAGGCTAATCTTTTCCGCATGGTGGTGCAGGTACGCAACTATCTCATTGTGGTAGTTTGGTTTTTTGTAGTGGGTGTGCTCTCTCTGCTGGTGCAGTTTCAGGGTGAATTATTTCATTTTGTATGGCTTACCATTCCCGCCGGGCTGGCATTTGCATTTTTCTTTGCAGAGTTCCGCCGGAAGGTTGTTGTTGAAGTCCTGCATTTATGCTTAATTTTGACCATTCTCTTTTTTCAGTTTTACTATCTATTTAATCACGCAATTTAATATACATGAAGTTTGGTGTCGTAGTTTTTCCGGGCTCCAATTGCGACCGCGATTTGATACACGTGCTGGAAAATGTTTTGCAACAGGAAGTGAAGGTGATATGGCACAAAGACAAATCGCTGCCTGACCTTGCCCTGAACGATTGTATTATGTTACCCGGTGGTTTTTCCTATGGTGATTACCTCCGTTCAGGTGCCATTGCCCGTTTCTCGCCGGTGATGAATGCCGTGGTGGAATTTGCCAATAGTGGCGGATTTGTCTGGGGCATCTGTAATGGCTTTCAGATACTTTGCGAAGCAGGCTTGCTTCCCGGGGCCTTGCTGCGTAACATCGGCCGCCAATTCATCTGTAAGAATGTATTCATCACTCCGGCGGTAACAGACACCGCGGTTACCAGTGCGCTGCAGACCGGAAGTGCCTATAAAATTCCTATCGCCCATGCGGAAGGGCGTTTTTATGCTGATCAGAAAACACTGGCCGGCCTACAGAAGAACAAACAGATTATTTTTCAGTATTGTGATGAAAACGGACAGGTGAATGATGCCGCCAATCCCAATGGCGCACTGTTAAATATTGCAGGAATATGCAACCAGGCAAGAAATGTCTTTGGCATGATGCCGCATCCTGAACGTGCATCGGAAGATATCCTTGGCAATACGGATGGAAGATTGCTGTTTGAGTCATTTATCCGTTTTGCGGATGCTGTGGAGGTGGATGTGATGGATAATCTTTTACGCTGAAATCTTGCAATGAAATGAGACATTGATGGCAGGAGGCGTTTTCCCATCAATAATTAATGAATAACCGATTTTTGCCCTAAACCTAAAATTGCTGTAATGAAAAGTTTGTTGTGGTTGTTGCTGATGGCCGGTATTGTTTTCAACAGCTATGCACAATACACCAATCCAAACGTACAATGGAGTTTTACAGTTAAAAAGGTCAGCAGTGATCAGTTCGATCTGCTCATTAACGCTAAAATTGACGCTGGCAATCATCTGTACAGCCAGTTTATTGCAGAAGACGGTCCTATACCAACCACCTTTTCTTTTGAAAAGTCAAAGGATTATGTTCTCGTGGGCAAGGTGAAGGAAACAGGCAACCGTAAAGAGGCAATCGAGCCATTGTTTGATAACATGAAGCTGATTTGGTTCGAAGACAATGCGGTATTCACCCAAAGGGTAAAAATTACCGCTCCGGAAGTTGTCGTGAAGGGATCGGTTAACTTCATGACCTGCGATGATAAATCCTGCGAACCTCCCACTGATCAGCCATTTGAGTTTAAACTATCCGGTATGCCGGCGCCTGATACTGCCGGAGCAACAGGCAGTGCAGCGAAGGAAGTTACTTCGCCGGATACTGCGCGCAGCGACATGCCAGGTGCAACTTCTGCAATAACCTCCGCTGCAGTAGCTGCTGTTGATTCTAGCCTTTCAGCTAATGCCGGCACAATAAATCCGGACGATGATGCAGAAGACGTAAGGATGATGAGTTACTGGCAGACATTCCTTGCCGGATTCGGCTATGGATTAATCGCATTGCTGATGCCTTGTGTCTGGCCGGTGATTCCGCTTACTATCAGTTTCTTTCTGAAACAAAACAAAAGCAGGAAGCAGGGTCGCATGAATGCATTCCTCTACGGCTTTTCCATCATTGTAATATTTGTATTGCTGGGTATCCTTGTTTCTTTGTTTACCAATGAGCAAAAACTCAATGAGCTGTCCACAGGCTGGTTTTTCAACATGCTCTTTTTCGTTCTGTTTTTCTTATTCGGTTTGTCATTCCTGGGCGTTTTTGAAATCAGGGTGCCATCCAGCTGGATCAATAAATCGGAGTCGCTGTCTGACAAAGGTGGATTGATTGGTATTTTCTTTATGGCATTCTCGCTGGTGCTGGTGTCATTTTCATGTACACTGCCATTTGTGGCTAACCTCATTTCCATTGTATCGAGGGATGGTGAATTTATGAAGCCCCTGATTGGCTTCACAGCATTTGGCCTTGCCTTAGGTTTGCCGTTTGGACTTTTTGCCTGGTTTCCGTCAGGTTTGAAAAAGCTACCAAAGTCAGGCGGCTGGATGAATACCATCAAGGTGTCATTTGGTTTTATTGAGCTGGCATTAAGTTTTATCTATCTCTCTAAAGTGGATATGGCTTACCACTGGAATCTGCTGTCGCGCGATATTTTCTTGTCCGTTTGGATCATCATTTTCCTCGTGCTCGGTATGTACCTGCTCGGCAAAATCCGGCTGGCGCTTGACGGGCAAGAAACACATATTTCCGTACCAAGGTTGCTCTTTGCCTTGTTAAGTCTTGCCTTTGCTTTATACATGGTGCCCGGGCTTTGGGGCGCTCCACTGAAACCGCTGAGCGGCTTCCTGCCAAATTATTCTGAGTTCAGTATTGATGCCTCATTAAACAGTCAGGCTGTATCGGAAACAGGCAATCAACCTCATACTGCCAAAAAATATGCTTCATTGTTCGAAGCCCCGCTGGGCCTCGACCTGTACTTTGAATATGATGAAGCACTTGCCAGGGCGAAGGAGTTGAAAAAGCCGCTGTTTGTGGATTTTACTGGTTGGGGCTGTGTCAACTGTCGCAAAATGGAAAAGACGGTATGGCCCGACCCTGAAGTACTTAAAAGACTGAAAAACGATTATGTCACCGTTTCGCTCTATGTAGATGATAAATTTGAATTACCCGAGGCACAGCAATACTTCTCTAAGGCGCTTGATAAACAAGTGGTTACCTTGGGAGACCGTAATTTCGACCTTCAATATTCAAATTATGGTATAGGCGCTCAGCCTTACTATGTATTACTTGATAATGAAGGCAAATTACTCACTTCACCACGCGCCTACACAGCCGATGTAGCAACTTATGTTAAATTCCTGGATGATGGAATCAGGGAATTCAGGACCCGCAATAATCTGCTGACATCAAGGTAAAAGAGGGTAAACCGAACAACCTGTTCTGCCTATTTTTTCTGTGACGATAAAAAACAGTTTCAGCCATACAACCTTTATTATAGCCGTTTCGTCTATTTCTCAATTTGGTTCGTCCAAATTAACACTTTCATGAAGTGGTGTTTATAATTCACAGTCAGAACAAACTTCAGTGAAGGTATTTTACATACATTTACGACCATCTTTTTTCATTCACCAAACTTAAACCCTATGACAAAAGCTATCCGCTTAATGCTTGCGATGCTTGTGTTAGTAATGACATGGCAAGCTTCTTTTGCGCAGAACCGGTTGATTACCGGAACTGTAAAGGACAATAACGGGGAAGCGATTATTGGTTCATCTGTTCTCGTGAAGGGATCTACCATAGGTACCTACACAGATGTAGATGGCAATTATTCGCTGTCCGTTCCTTCCAATGCCACAACCCTGGTATTCAAATACCTTGGTTACAAATCCAAGGAAGTTGGCATCGGCGCTTCCAATATTATGAATGTTGACCTCGAGGAAGACGTTCTTGGTTTGGAAGAGGTCGTGGTAACTGCCGTTGGTATCTCATCCGAAAAGAAATCGCTTGGTTATTCCGTTCAGGATGTAAGCGGTGCCAAACTGACGGAAGCCGGTGCCAACAATACGCTGTCGGCGTTGTCAGGCAAAGTTGCCGGTCTTCAGGTAATTAACTCTTCGGGAACTCCCGGAAGTTCTGTATTTCTGCAACTCCGCGGCGCCACTTCCATTACCGGCGATAATTCTCCGCTATTTGTAATTGACGGTATTCCGGTTGATAACGCTTACAATGCTTCCGGTAATCCGGACAATGAAGGCGCTCTGATCAACAATAACCTGCTGGAAAGTGTCAATAATTCCAACAGGGCTATTGACGTAAATCCCGATGATATTGCTTCCATCACAGTACTGAAAGGCCCTGCTGCTGCAGCTTTGTATGGCTTGCGGGCATCCAACGGTGCAATCATTATCACCACCAAAAGAGGGGGCGCAGAGGGAGCGGGTAAAGGATTACATGCCACTTTCAGCAGTACCTACACAATGGAGCAGGTGAATAAGGTGCCTGAACTTCAGAATAAATATGTAAAAGGTACCGGTGGCAATCTTAGAAATTATGAATCCACTACCTCCACTTCCTGGGGCGCTTTGGCAGACACACTTTTCTGGGATCCTACTCAACCAACAGCCTATAATCAATACGGACAATTGATTGGTCAGACAGCAGCGGCTAACAATACTTCTGCTATACCTTTTACGCCTTACGATAACGTTGATCAGTTCTACCGTACCGGCAGTACAATGGAAAATAACCTTTCATTGTCCGGCGGAGGTGACAAGGGCGGCTTCAGGGTTTCCTTCGGAAGCCTTAACCAAAAAGGCGTAGTGCCATTATCTGACTTCCAGCGCTACAGCGGAACCCTGTCTGGCGAAATGAAGATTTCTGAGAAATTTACCACTGCCGGTTCAATGACCTTTGTTAAATCCGGCGGTCGCAGGGTGCAGCAAGGATCTAACCTTTCTGGTCTGATGCTTGATCTGCTCCGTACTCCAATTTCCTTCGATAACTCCAACGGATCGGATGATCCGGCAGATCCATCAGCGTATATTTTAGATGACGGATCACAAAGAAACTATCGCGGCGGTGTGGGATACGATAATCCCTATTGGACGATCAATCAGAATCCGTTCAATGATGATGTTAACCGCATGTACGGATATGGTGAAGTAGGATATTCCCCATGGGCCTGGTTGAAAATCACGGAAAGAATGGGTATTGATTTCTATTCAGATCGCCGTAACCAGGTTTTTGCAATTAATTCCCGCGCTGTGCCGGATGGCCAGATTTATGAACGTGATTATTTCTATCGTCAGGTTAATAATGATCTGTTGGGAACAGCTTCCAAACAGTTTTCTGATAAGTTCAGCGGCTCACTCACACTCGGATTTAATGCGCTGAGTCAATACAAGCAGGATATTTATGTTCAGGGTGATAACCTGGTGATTCCCGATTTCTATAACTTCTCCAATGCTGCCAATGTACTCTCCCGTGAGTACGAGTCACGTTACAGGATTTATGGATTTTATGGATCACTGGATCTGGGCTATGCCAATAGCTTGTATCTTACCCTGACCGGCAGAAATGACCATTCATCTACACTGCCTTCGGATAATAATTCTTTCTTCTACCCTTCAGCATCACTTTCCTGGGTGTTTACCGAATCGCTTGGGCTGAGCAACAACAAGATATTCCCGTATGGAAAACTTCGTTTGTCAGTAGCACAGGTTGGACACGATGCACCATTGTACGCACTGGAAAATTATTATGCACAGACAACCGCAAACGATGGTTGGACAGCAGGTATTGCATTCCCATTGCCAGATGCTAACGGTAACTCTACCACAGCTTACTCTAATTCTGCTACATTGGGTAACCCTGCTTTGAAACCCGAAAAAGTAACTTCATTTGAAGTGGGTGCTGACCTGCGGTTTATCAATAACAGGATAGGTCTTGATGTTACTTATTACCAATCAAAATCAGTTGATCAGATCATTCCTGCACCTATCGCCGGCTCTACCGGTTATCAGCAGCAATACCTGAATTCCGGTTCTATCGAGAACAAAGGATTCGAAGTTGCACTCACGCTCACTCCGGTGAAAACCAAAGACTGGAGATGGGATATCGGTGCGAACTGGAGCACCAACAAAAGTGAAGTGCTTGAACTGGCAAATGGTGTAAATGAATTATTCCTCGGTGGTTTTGAAGGTTCCGCTATATACGCTATCGTTGGCGAACCGTACGGATCAATTTATGGTGGCCGTTGGTTGCGTGATGATAATGGTAATATCCTGATTGATGACGTTCAGTTCCTGTCAGATGGCAGTGAGAATCCTACCTATGGTTATCCGCTCCCCGATGCACAGGTTGGTGTTATCGGTGATGTGAATCCTGACTGGATTGCTGGTATCAGTACCAATGTAGCATGGAAAGGTCTCTCATTAAGTGTGTTAATGGATGTTCGGCAGGGTGGTGATATGTGGAACGGTACCCGCGGCGCACTGAATAACTTTGGTATGTCTGCTGAAACCGAATCCCGTGGTGAGATGACAGTTTTTGAAGGTGTACTTTCTGACGGTCAGGCCAACACTATTCAGGTGCCTCTTGACCAGGGATGGTATACAGGTCTTGGCAGCGGTTTTGGTCCGGTTACAGAGCAATTCATTGAGGATGGATCCTACATTAAACTGAGAGAAGTTGCACTCACCTATACAATAGCGCCTAAGGTATTGGAGAAAACGCCGATTGCTTCAATCGACGTTTCACTCGTTGGTCGCAACTTGTGGTTGTCAACTGATTACAAAGGTGTAGATCCTGAAACCAGTCTGACAGGTGCTAATCACAGCCAGGGAATGGATTATTTCAATATGCCGGGCGTTAGAAGCTTTGGCCTTAACCTGAGACTGACCCTGTAATCCACTCATTTCATCACTTAAATTTCTGAACAATGAGATACTATAAAATTTTCATAATTCTTCTGCTGGCAACTACAATCGTTGCTTCAGAGTCCTGCAAAAAAGGATTCCTGGAAGGAGTGAATGATAATCCAAATTCACCGTCTACCGTTATCCCCAGGGTGCTTCTACCGGGTGCTGAGGGAAACCTCGCATATGCACAGGGTGGTGATCTTTCGCGCTTTACCAGTATCATGACGCAATATGTTACAGGTGGAAGCCGTCAGTTCTTTTCTTATAATCAATATTCCTTTTCTGAGGAAGATTTTAATAATCTCTGGAATAACCTGTATGCTGCTACAATGTCAAACTTTCACAGCATCATAGCAATAAACGCTGCAGAAGGTACTGCCGGTCATTATGATGCCTATGATGCGGTTTCCCGTATCCTGATGGCCTATACGATTGGCATGTCAACGGATGTGTGGGGAGATGTTCCTTACACTAACGCTTTCCTTGGCAACACCAATCTTACGCCATCCTATGATTCACAGGAAGCTCTCTACGGTTCTGTTCAGCAATTGCTGGATGAGGCTATCAGTATCCTGGGCGATGCAGACTTGCTGGGCGATGACGTGGAAGCCCCGGGTACAGATGATTTTATCTACAATGGTGATCTTGATGCATGGGTTTCATTTGCACATGCTTTGAAAGCACGTTACTATCTGCACCTGACCAAGAAGGATGCGAATGCGGCTGCAAATGCTCTGGCTGAAATAAATGCCGGTGGTGCACTTGCTGATGCATTGTATCCTTTCTCATCAGCAGGACCTGGCCCGGCATATCAGTATATCGAACAGCGTGATGATATTATTTATGACGGAGCATGCCTGCAGCAGATGAGTGCTAAGGAAGATCCCCGTTATGGTGTCTACATTGATGTTAACGGCGATTATTGGGGTCCCGGTTACCTGGGTCCTTTCTTCGCTGCTGATAATTCACCTGTAATTCTGATGACAGAATTTGAACGCAAATTCATTGAGGCGGAAGCTAAATTACGCACCGGTGATAACGCTGGTGCACAAACCGCTTTCACGGAGGCTATTCAAAGCAGCATGGATTTCTATGGTGTTGCTGCCGAAGATGCCGCTACCTATATCGCTGCCAATGGAACTTTGTCGGGTGATATGAATGCAATGATTGCACATATCATTTATGAGAAATGGGTGGCTAATTTCCTCCATCCAGAATCATGGGTGGATTTGCGCCGTACCGGTACACCGGCACTTACACCGAATGCCGGCGCTGCAATACCAACCCGTTTCATTTACCCTACCAATGAGCGGTTGTATAACAGCAGTATTCCTGATGTGAATTCAACCATGTTCAGTCCTGAATTGTGGTGGAATCAATAGTTGACGGAATAAAATAATTGCAAAAAAACCTGCTTGTAACCAGGCAGGTTTTTTTGTTTTGCAGGGTTAAATCCGCTGATGAGAAGCGAATTTCAGCAACAGTCTTTGATACCATCAACCGGCAAAGTAACATACAGGCGGTTCAGACAGGCAGGATGATACCACAAGCGTCAGCATATATATAGCAAATAGTAAACAATAAAATGATACCCTGGTAAATATGAACCTTGCGATTGATTTTGGCAATACACTGGTGAAAGCGGCAGTATTTGAAATGGGTGATATGATTCACTTTGAATCACATGCAAATTTTTCAATCCGTAAGTTGCAGGTGCTCCTCAAAAAATTTAAGATCCGCGGTGCTATCGTATCTTCCGTGGTAAATGACTCAGGTCCTGTAGAAGCCTATCTTAAAAAGTCATATCACTTTGTTAAACTTAACCCATCTACTGTGCTGCCCATCAGCAATCAGTACGAAACACCGGGAAGCCTTGGCATGGACCGGCTGGCCGGTATGGCGGGTGCCAACTTAATTCTCCCGGGCAAGCACGTGCTGGTCATCAATGCCGGCACATGTATTACATATGACGTGATAACGGCGCATGCGGCTTATTATGGTGGCAGTATTTCACCGGGGCTGGAAATGAGGTTGAAAGCGCTGCATACTTTTACCGACAGGTTGCCGTTAGTGCGCAAGCAGTTTTCACATGATTTATTCGGTAAAAGCACTTCGACTGCAATATTAACCGGTGTGGTACAGGGTGCTTACTATGAAATGATGGGATTTATTGCTGCCTATAAGAAAACGTACAAAGGTATCAGGGTTGTACTCACGGGAGGTGATGCACCTATATTTGAAACGATGTCTAAAAGTAAGATATTTGCCGTCCCCAACCTGGTGCTTTATGGCCTTAACAAAATACTTGCCCTGAATGAACCTGATTAAGAAGCCGGTTCTTTTATGGTTGGCGATCTCAGCTTTTCCCGTGCTTTTATTTGCGCAGAATCTGCCCTATTCGAAATATGGATTGGGTAGCTTGTACGACCCTGAATTTACCAACCTGCGGGCCTGGGGTGGATTGTCTGCAGCATATCACAGTCCTTTCAGTATTAACTTTGCTAATCCGGCTTCCTATAGTGATATTAAACTGGCCACATTGGATGCTGCAGCTTTTGTAAGCCTGCTGCGGCTGAATACGGTTGACACGGCAGTTTCATTTGCCGATGGCAGTGTGGCAAACCTGGCAATGGGTTTTCCATTAATAAAAAACAAAGCAGGTATCAGTATCGGCATCAGCCCTTACAGCAGGGTCAGTTATTCCATCACGCAGGAGAATGACAGCAGTGAAGCGTTTGGAAGGTCATTTAATCTTTTTCAGGGTGATGGCGGTTTATACAGGTTTTACCTGGGAGGTGGTTACAAGTATAAATCCCTGTCTTTTGGTATCAATGCTTCTTACCTCTTTGGTACCATCGATTACACTGATATCCTTGCTTTTCCTGAAACACTTAACGCATTCAATACCCGCAGGCAGGAATTCCGGAAACTGGGCGATTTTCTTTTTGATGGCGGCGTTCAGTACAGGATTGGTTTTGGAAAGGAGAAGCTTTACTTTCTTGACCTGGGAATTGCCGGAAATTTGCAAACTGATATCAGGGCCAGGCGGGATCTTATCTATGATCGTTTCACCTACACTGATGATGCAGGAAACAGCATCACTTCCGTAAATCCGCTTGACACTATTTACAGCGCCCTCGACGAAAAGGGAGAAGTAACGATTCCCGGCGCTTTCTCTGCCGGTGCCATATTCTCAAAGCAGTATCACTATTCCATAGGTGCAAATTTTAAGTACACGATGTGGAGTGATTTTAAATCGTTCGGAGAAACAGATGAGACATCCGATACCTGGAAGTTCAGTGTTGGCAGTGAATTCATCCCGGACTATAAATCGTATCAGCAATATTGGAAAGTTATTGCTTATCGGGCAGGTATTTCTTATGGTCAGAATTATGTAGATATCAACGATAATAAGATCCGTCAGTTCACGGCTTCTGCCGGTGCCGGATTACCCCTACGCCGTTCCTTTTCGCAAGTCTCGCTGGCAATAGAATGGCAGCATATCGGTTTCCTCGAAGATAATCCGGTTGCAGCCTCGCTGTTTCGTTTTACCGCAGGGTTTACCTTTAATGATAAGTGGTTTCAGAAGAGAAAGTTTGACTGATGACTTCCCCGGTCGATACCACAAAAGTTCAAATATCTTTCTGTTACTCTCAGGTAAACTTGCTCTTCGAAGTTGTACCTTTCATTTAAATAGCAGTCTATGCTTCGTGTTGTTTCAACACAACTCATTTTGTTACTCATTGCCTGTTTCGCTGATTATTCTTGCGAAAATGATATGAAGGAGGTTAACCAGCTGACTTCACCCTATGAAGCATCATCAGAATCAGGAAAAGATATTGAAGTGCTGTACAGCAATCTTGGACATATCAAGGCAAAACTGACGGCGCCAACCATGCTTAGGTTTCGTGTAAAAGAACCTTATACAGAATTACCGGACGGACTGAAGGTTCTTTTTTATAATGAAGAGGCAAAAGTGGAAAGTCAGCTCACTGCCGGCTATGGAATTTCCTATGAAAAATCAGATGAGATGAAGGTGCGTAACAACGTGGAAGCCATCAGTGTGAAAGGAGACAAACTGAATACAGAGGAACTGATCTGGAACCAAAAATCTCAGCGAATTTCATCTGACAAATTTGTCAAGATCACCACGCGTGATGAAATTATTTTTGGAGACGGATTTGAGTCCAACCAGGATTTAAGCAACTATAAGATCAGAAAAATCAGGGGTACTATCAGGCTGCAGGATAGTGCAGTCCCGCAATAATCTTTTCTTCCTGCCAAAGATTTTCAAACTGATGTTAGCCGCAGTTTGTCCTAACCCTTATTTCTTCATTGAAAGATCGCATGGCTAAAACTTGGCAATTTGATGTAGTTGATCATCCCTGATAATTAAGCATATCATCCGGCTATTCAAGCAACTTGGTACCGTAGATCATTCGCAATACAGATTTGAAGAAGAAAAATAGAATGAATACCGGCAATACCTGCAGCTATACGTGCGGGCTTTTGTAGCAGACACGATCACGCGTCATCTTGAACGAAAATATTATCCAATCAGATTTATACGGACGGCAATGCATAAAATCAGCGGATTGTATGTCTTGTAAATGCATAGACTTCAGCCATAACGGATTGCCGCCGGTTTCATTTGGATTTTCGCCCTCAAACCCCTTATTTTGCAGTCCTTTAAAAATAGGATTTTCAGGAATGGCACTTATTGGAAGTATCAGGAACAAACTGGGACCAATCATAGCGATTGTAATAGGGTTAGCGCTTGCAGTATTTGTGTTGGAAACAGCGCTTAATTCCAACTCATCATTATTGAAAGGAAGTCGAGATGTGGTTGGTGTAATTGACGGACAAAAAATCCATTACCAGGAGTTTGCCAATAAAGTGGAAGAAGGCATCGCTAACTATAAGCTGCAAACCAATCAGCCGAATATTGATGATAATACGATGTTTTCGCTTCGCGAACAAACCTGGAATCAACTTATTAATGAACAGGTTAATGGCGCTGAATACCGCAAACTGGGCCTTGGTGTTTCGCAGGATGAGCTCAAGGATATGTTTTTTGGCAACGATCCTGTTCCTGAAATCAAACAGGCATTTACTAATCCGCAGACAGGAATTTTCGACCCTGCTGCGGTAAGAAACTATGTGCAGAATCTCGACCAGACTGCGGAAGGTGAGCAGGAAGGTGAACGCCGGGCAAGGTGGGTTGCCTTTGAAAAAGCACAAAAGGAAAACCGTATTCAGACCAAATATCAAAACCTGATAGCCAAAGCCATTTATATTCCCAAATGGCTGGCGGAAGCTGATTACAACGAGAAGAACACACGCGCCGCTGTGCAGTTTGTGATGATTCCTTATGCCACCATCGTTGATTCAACTGTGAAGGTTACAGATGATGAGTTGCAGGCTTACCTCAATAAGAACAAAGAAAGATTCAAACAAGATGAAAGCCGGCAGATTGAATATGTGAATTTTCCGGTGGTGCCGTCAAAGGATGATACGGCACGCGTGATGAAGGATATTAATGAGATTTATGCCAGCCTGGCTGCTGCACCCGGTGATACCAACCTGCTGAAGCTGAATGCCGACAACGGGCTGGATAAGTTTTACTATGCACAGGAGAAGGTTACTTCCGTATATGCTATGGATACCTTGTTTAAAGTGCCGGTGGGAACATTGATCGGGCCATACTTTGAAAACAGTGCATATCGGATTGCGAAATTGGTCGACAGGCGTCCGGTAGCGGATTCAGTAAAAGCACGGCACATCCTGGTAAGAGTTGAACAGGGTGCTGATACTGCCGTGGCAAGAAAGAAAATTGACAGCATCTATGCTGCTTTGCAGAGTGGTAGTTCTTTTGACTCACTGGCTGCTAAATTCAGCGAAGACCAGGGCTCTGCTCCAAATGGTGGTGAACTGGGCATGATTGCACAGGGTAAAACGGTGAAGGCTTTCAATGATTTTCTTTTTTTACAGGGGCAGCAGGGAGCATCAAAGATTGTGAGAACTGAATTCGGATACCATATTGTACAGATTGAAGAATTGAGAAATGTACGGCCCGCCGTTCAGGTGGATTTCATTACCCGCCCGCTGGAAGCAAGTTCTGCTACTGATAAAATGATCTTTGACAGAGCTACTGTATTCGCCAGTGCCAACCAAACTAAAGATTTGTTTGAAAAGTCCGCTGAAGAGCAGCTTTTGAATAAACAAGTTGCGCCTTCCATTCAGAAGAATGCCTTTCAATTGCCGGGTCTCAGCGCTGCCAGAGAGGTTATTAAATGGGCGTATCAGGCTGCGCTGAATGAAGTATCACCTGTTTTTACACTTGATAACAGCTACGTGGTTGCTGTTCTTACAGGCATAAAGGAGGAAGGAACAATGAAGTTGGAAGATGCACGTCCTCAATTGGAGATGGCGGTGCGCAAAGAGAAAAAGGCAGCGGAGATAAGCACACGACTATCTGCAGCCAATGCACTGAATGCCACACTGGAATCTATTGCCGCAAAAGAAAACCAGGTGCCCAAGAATTCAGCCAATGTTCTGTTTTCAAATGCTTATGCTGAAAACCTCGGTTATGAACCTAAAGTGATCGGTACTATTTTTTCCCTGAAAGAAAACACCATTTCCGGACCTATTCCGGGTGAGCAGGGCGTTTTTGTGGTTAAAGTGGAAACACTTACCAAACCGGAACCGGTGGCAGACTATAATTCATTCAAGCAACAGTTGCTCAGCACTATTCAGCCCCGCATTCAATATGGTGTGTCTGAAGCACTTAAGAAATCTGTAGAGATTGATGATGAGCGCTATAAGTTCTTTTAGTTCCTCCATCTGACGCATGATGGCTGGGTAGTCGAAGTAAATGAACTATCCCGGGTGTTTTTGTTGTTGCTGGTCTTAACTTTGCACAACTATGGAATCAACCGAAAAACTGGTAAACCGTGTGGCTGACAGCGGACTTATTACGCTGGATCTGGAAGAGTATTTTCCGCAACAGCCTAAAGAGGCCTTCGATCTGAAGGACTTCCTTTTTATGGGACTTATTCTCAAAGAAAAGGACTATCGAGAAGCTTTGAAGTCATTTGACTGGGGAAAGTACAGAGGTAAAAATGTTGCTGTTTTCTGTTCGGCAGACGCCATTATTCCGGTGTGGGCTTATATGTTAGCCGGCGTGTATCTTGAACCGCTGGCTAATAGATTTTATTTCTGCTCAGTCGAAGAAATGGAATCAAAAATTTATGAAGAAACTATCGCTGGATTGGATGTGGAAGTGTTTAAGGATCAGCGTGTTATAATAAAAGGCTGCAGCGATAAACCGGTGCCTGTCTCCGCATACCTGGCAATCACCCGGAAGCTTAGGCCTGTGGCAAGAAGTTTGATGTATGGCGAAGCATGTTCAAACGTACCGCTTTACAAGCAAAAATCAGGTCCAATCCCTTCATAATGAAGCTCGAACGCATCTTAAAGCGAGTGGCCCAGGTGTTGACTTTAATCACTGTGGGACTGGGCATTTTTTTTACCCTCGGATCCCAGAAAATTGAGAATGCGCCCGATGATATTAAGTACCGGTATGAGGAAGTCAGGTCACCCTTTGATAATAAAATTTATCCGCTCAAGGTACCGGAACAAATGGACTTTGCCGGCGAGCCGGTTCCGTTAACAGATGAAGATATCCGGGAGCGGATTGACCGTGAGTTGCTGGTGAATATGTACTGGCATTCTCAAACGCTTTATATCATGAAGCAGTTTAACCAGGTCATCCAAATCATTGAACCAATCCTGGAAAAGAATGGAGTACCACATGATTTTGTTTATTTATGTGTTGCGGAAAGCGGGTTGCAGTATAATGCCACTTCGCCGAGTGGTGCTGTCGGGTTATGGCAATTTATGAAGCCAACAGGATTGAAGTACAACCTGACCATTAATGATGAAGTGGATGAGAGAATGAACTACGAGAAATCAACAGAAGCAGCCTGTAAATATCTGCTTGAAGCCAAAGCAAAGTTTGGTAACTGGACCATGGCCGCCGCTTCTTTCAATATGGGTATCGACGGGTTGGCCGGTATCTCAGAAAAGCAAGACTCAAAGAACTATTACGATCTCTATCTAAATCGCGAAACAGGCAGATATATCTATAGGATTCTTGCCATGAAGGAAGTACTGAGTAATCCAAGAAAGTATGGTTTTTTTCTCGAGTCAGATGACCTTTATGCTCCCTATTCGTATAGGACTGTTCCGGTAGACAGTTCCATTAAGAATCTGACTGCATTTGCCAAAGAACAGGGGACCAATTACAAAATGCTCCGATTGATGAATCCCTGGCTGATTGGCTACACTCTTACCAATAAGGAAGGCCGGCGTTATGACCTGAAGATTCCTGAAATTAATTAGAAGCTATCTCAAAGTAAGTGGCGTCATCCTCAACTTGTTACAGGATCTTTTCAATTCATTGACAGATGCCGGAAAAAATGCGGCATGGCCGCATTGATTGCCAGTTTTAAGATAGCTTCCAGGGAGTTTTCACTCTTTGTACTGGTTGCAACTTTATTATTTTGCATGCTTACATGATCTTGCCTGTGAAATCATTACACGCCTGTGTAAAGTTTCTGTTCATCCGGCTTTTGTAATCAGTTTCATTACCATAATTTTCTGCTTCCGAATTGTACTTTGTCATGAAGCTGAAAAATCATTTTCAGGAAGCTGAAACGGAAGCAGGCTGCGATGAAGCTGGTCGCGGTTGCTTAGCCGGGCCGGTTTTCGCTGCTGCAGTTATTCTGCCGGCCGGGTTTTATCATCCCTGGTTGAATGATTCAAAGCAGATGAGTGAAGAACGCAGGTATGCCCTGCGTCCGGTTATAGAACAAGAGGCAATAGCCTTCGCTGTTGCTCATACCTCACCTTTGATAATTGACAGAATAAATATCCTTCGGGCTTCCATTCTCGCTATGCATAAAGCGCTGTCACTTCTTGAAACACAACCTTCACTGATACTGATAGACGGTAACCGATTTAGGAAATACCGGCAGATACCTCATCATTGTATCATAAAAGGGGATAGCATTTATTCCGCTATTGCAGCGGCATCCGTACTTGCCAAAACTTATCGTGATGATTATATGATCAGGCTGCATGAAAAATATCCTCATTACGGATGGGATCAAAACAAGGGTTATCCAACTTTCTCTCATCGCGAAGCCATAGCCGCGCATGGTACAACTGTTCATCACCGGCAATCCTTCAGGATGCAGAAGCCGCAGGCAAGGCAGACCGTATTGTTTATGCCGGATCCGCAGGCCTGATTTAACCGGCGTTTATTGTTCTGTTTATTTGCATAATGCCTGCTTCTCAATGATGCAATTTTGTGCTGCTGTGTTCCAAAACAGCACCCGTTTACGGCTACAGAAAACCAAGGACAGTTTTCCATCAGTTATTGTTACTGTTATAATGAATTTCAATAATCGTAAATTGAAAACTTTCCGGGCAGTTGGGTTTCATGGAAAACGCATGCAGGAAACCAGCCATGCAGATGATCAGGGAAATTGGCCAGGAGATGCTAATCTGATTGACACATTGATGTGTTCTTGATTGGATTATTCGGCTTATACGTTAATTGGTATTGAGATTTAGCAATAAGTATGACCAGGATTAATTTTGATATACCGGGATTGAATAGTGAACAAATAGCTCAGGCCCGGGAAAAGCATGGCACTAACAGCTTATACTTTAAAAGGGAGAGCGTTTGGCTGCATGCCTTTAAGAGCCTGGTGAGGGAACCGATGGTGATCCTGCTCTTGCTGGCATCGGGTATCTACTTCATCAGTAGCAATACGGGAGATGGAATTTTCCTGGCTGCTGCTATTGTGTTGGTAGCTACTATATCACTATATCAGGATTCCAGAAGCAGGAGAGCATTGCATAAACTAAAAAGTTTCACGGCGCCTGTGTGCAGGGTGATAAGGAACGCCGCCGTTGAAGAGATAAAAGCAGAAGAACTGGTTATTGGTGACTGCATGATGGTGGAGGAGGGAACAGCAGTGCCGGCAGATGGTATCATCATTCATTCCAACGATTTTTCGGTGAATGAGTCTGTTCTGACAGGTGAATCAATGCCGGTATATAAGGACCATTCGACGGATGATCATTTTGTTTACCGTGGTACCACCGTTTCTTCCGGCCTTGCCATCGCCACGGTTACAGCAATCGGAAATGAAACGAGGCTGGGAAAAATAGGGAAGAGTGTTGAGTCTATCAAGGCAGAACAGACACCGCTTGAATTCCAGATCGGAAATTTTGTAAAGAAAATGGTGATAGCAGGCACTATTGTGTTCCTGGTTGTCTGGGCGATCAACTTTTTTAATACCCAAAATATCATTGAAAGCCTGCTGCGGGCACTCACGCTGGCCATGAGTATTCTTCCCGAAGAAATACCGGTGGCATTCACCACTTTTATGGCATTGGGTGCATGGCGGTTGATGAAAATGGGTATTGTAGTAAAGCAGATGAAAACAGTGGAAACGCTTGGAAGCGCGACGGTGATCTGCACTGATAAAACGGGCACCATCACAGAAAACCGAATGAGCCTGGCGAAAATATTTTCTTTAGCAGGGGGAAAAATATCTGCACCGGACAAAATCACTGATGAACATGATAAGCAACTTATCAGGCTGGCTATGTGGGCAAGCGAACCAATACCTTTTGATCCAATGGAGGTGGCATTACATGATGCGTATCTGAAAACTGTTACCCTTGATGAACGCCCGACTTACAGGTTGCGCCATGAATATCCGCTTTCCGGTGTCCCGCCGATGATGACTCATCTTTTTGAAGATGAACAGGGCAACAGGATCATTGCCGCAAAGGGTGCACCTGAAGCCATCTTTAAGGTTTCCGGTTTGCCTGATTCCCTTTTGAATGAAGTGACGGCAGCATTGAGCAGTATGACGGCAAACGGATACCGTGTTTTAGGAGTAGCGGAAGCGCAATTTTCAGGTGATCAATTCCCGCAGACACAGCAGGAATTTAAATTCCAGTTTAAAGGCCTTATTGCCTTCTATGATCCACCCCGAGAAATGATGGATAGCGTCATCAAAGATTTCTATGCTGCCGGTATCCGTGTCAAGATCCTTACCGGTGACAATGCCGCCACTACGATGTCTATTGCCAGGCAAATCGGGCTGGCAGGCTGCGAGGCAAGCCTGAATGGTGAGGAATTGATGAAAATGAAGGATCATGAAATGATGGAAGCGATCAGTCGTATCAGCATATTTACGCGTATGTTCCCGGATGCGAAGCTGAAAGTGATTACCGCATTGAAGGCCAGCCATGAAATAGTGGCCATGACAGGTGATGGTGTGAATGATGGACCTGCCTTAAAAGCTGCACACATCGGAATAGCCATGGGAAGGAGAGGAGCTGAACTGGCGAAGGAGACAGCATCATTGGTTTTGATGGAAGATGACCTGTCGAAGATGGTAGATGCAGTGGCTATGGGCAGGAGAATCTACAGCAACCTCAAAAAGGCGATACAATACATCATTTCTATTCACATTCCCATCATACTTACAGTTTTCATACCATTGGCCTTGGGATGGAAGTTTCCCAATATCTTTTCCCCAATCCATATCATCTTCATGGAGTTGATTATGGGGCCAACCTGTTCTATAATTTATGAGAATGAGCCGATAGAGAAAAACCTGATGCTGCAGAAGCCACGGTCTTTCACCACCACATTTTTCAACTGGTCGGAACTGGCTACCAGTATTCTGCAGGGGTTAATCATAACAGCCGGCACATTAATAGTATATCAGCTGGCAGTTTACCATGGATATAGTGAAGCACTCACAAGAAGCATGGTCTTCACTGCACTGATTACCGCTAATATCTTTCTTACACTGGTAAACCGTTCGTTTTATTACTCGATGATAACCACGCTGCAGTATCGCAACCACCTCGTCTTGCTCATCACTTTTGTCACAACATTGATAGCTGGCCTGCTGCTCGGTGTCAAGCCGTTGTCAGATTTCTTCGGTTTCGAATGGCCCGGTACCAACCTGCTGATCATGAGTGCCGGAGTTGGGTTCCTGTCGGTTACCTGGTTCGAGTTGGTAAAATGGGGAAAGCGCATAAGGCAAAAGAGGCAGTATAGTTTGCCATGACTGGTTGATTCACGACACCGCAACAATCTTCCCGTCTTCCATTTCAATAATACGGTTTGTCCGTTGCGCAAACTCAATGTCATGTGTTACAATGAGCATTGATTGGTTGTAATTTTCCGATAGTTCCCTAAAAATATTAAATACAATTTCACTGTTCGTTTTATCGAGGTTACCTGTCGGTTCATCGCCCATAATTATGACAGGATCATTGATCAGTGCGCGGGCTATAGCCACACGTTGCTTCTGACCGCCTGAAAGCTGATTAGGTTTTTTATGCGCTTCCTGCTCAATGCCGAGTATCCTGAGTTTTTCATAGGCCATTTGTTCAATTTGCTCTTCAGGGAATTTCCCGAGCTTCATGCCGGGCAGCATTACATTTTTCAGAACGGAAAATTCATTCAGCAAATAATGAAACTGAAACACAAAGCCGATCTTTTCATTTCGAACACGCGCCAATGCTGATTCTTTCAGGTTTCTCATATTGTTGCCTTCGATAAACAGCTCACCTTCAAAATCGGTGTCCATGGTGGAAATGATATACAGTAGTGTCGATTTCCCGCAACCCGATTTGCCGGTGATGGATACAAATTCGCCTGGCTTAACAGAAAAGCTGACATCACGAAGCACCTGCATTTTCACAGGATCATGAAAATATTTCGAAACCCGGTTTACTTCCAGTATGTGCTGCGCCATCTTACTTCCCCCTGATGATGATTACAGGATCTATCCTGCTGGCCTTCCGAGATGGGAAATAACCTGCGAGGTACGTAGTTATCAATGAAAATAATCCGCCGATGATGTAAAACATAATATTATAGTCAACAGGATAAGTTTTTGTTGTAGGTAATGCTTCCGTATTGAAAGGTACCTGATCAATCAATGCAGAAAGCCCGTACCCGAATATCAGTCCTAATGCACCACCGAAAACACCAATGCTCAATGCAATTACGATAAAAATCATATTAACATCACTGCCTGAAAATCCTGTAGCTTTTAAAATGGCAATGGAATCCATTTTTTCATAAATCATCATGTTGAGGATATTGTAAATGCCAAAGCCTGCAACAATCAACAGCGTGATCCCCACTGAATAAGAAATCAGTGTTCTGATAAAACTGCCGGTTTCAAATTGTGCATTCGCTTTTTTGATATCCAGCGCATCAATCTCAAATAAACCGGCATACTCTTTCGCCATCTGCGGTGCCAGTTGAATATCCTTCAGTTTTACCTGTATGTCGGTAATAAAACTGCCGGCTTCACCCATCAGCTTCTGCACCGTTGTGATGGATGCGTAGCTTTGCACATTATCGATATCCCTGATGCCGGATTGAAAATATCCCACCACTTTCAGTCGTATACGCTCACCCCTTGTAGTGGTTACCTGTATCACATCGCCAATGCCGGCCATCATTTTTTCCGCAGCGCCTTTTCCCAGAATAATACTGTTCGGAATATTCTTAAGATCAATGTAGTTACCGGTGGTTACATACTCATGAAACAGGAACAACCTGTTTTCAGCTTCCACATCAATGCCGTTGATTACGCCGGTGAGATCAATAGGGCCAACATTGTATATCACCGGTGCTGTGATTTTCGGTGCAATGCCTGAAACCCTGCTATCATTATTCAGCGCATGCATGATGGCTGTATTGTTATGAATCTCCAGCCGTTCCGTCTTTGGTTTGATCGAACTAATAAAGTTATAATAGTGGCGGTACTTCTCCGACCGTTCAATAGGCTGATACTTTGATGGCTGGATTTCATTGTATAACCTGATATGCGGTGTCCTGTTTATGATGAGTCCGTCGAGCAGATGGTTCAGTCCCGACATGAAACTCAGGAGGCTGATGAACATGGTAATGCTGAAGGTAACACCAATGGCCGCTACGAGGGTTTGTTTCCAGCGTGCCATCAGGAGTGCAAAGGAAATTCTTGTTATGAGCAGTGGTTTCATTCTGCAGGTTTGATGAGTTCCTCGTCTTCATGCAGGCCGGACAGAATTTCGATATTCCTGAAATCTTTAATGCCGGTTTTTACTTTTACCTGTTCGCCATTGCTGCGTATCGCGATGGAATCATTTAACAGATAATTTCTTGGAATCAACATGGCTTTTTCCTTTTTTTCAACCACGATATTTGCCTCAAATGTGAGATTCGGATATAGTATTCCGGGATCCTCTTTGAATGCCGCTTCCACCAAAAATGTTTTGCTGCGTTCATTCATCAATGGTATGATCCTGGTGATAACGGCTTCAAAAACACTGTCGTGGTAGCTGTCCATCATCACCAGCACGGTTAACCCGGTGCGGATTCGCAGGATATCATTTTCATCTACCTGCATTTCGAGAATAAAATTGTCTGCATCTCCAATTACAGCTACCGGTATTTGCGGTGTCGCGATATCTCCCTTTGTTATTTTAAGGTCGTAAACGATGCCATCGATTTCACTTTTTATGGTATAGTCGCTTTGCAGTTTGCTCGAGATCAAAAGATTTTTTTTCGATTGCGCGGAAGCAAAGTCAAGCTGGCGTTTAAGGTCATTGTATTTTTCAACTGCGGAAAGGTATGCGGTTTTCGAATTCTTATAAGCGAGTTCCCGTTGCTCCAGTTCGGCTTTTGTTCCGATATCCTGCTTCCACAATGCCAGCTGCCGGTAGTACAGCGATGAATCGAGCTTCATTTTGCTTGCAGCGAGTTCAGTCACCTGGCCGGCCTCATTCAGCTTTCCCTGGTTGGCATTATAGTCAGAATAGGCTGCGGCGAGCGCTGCATTTTCCGTGCTTAGCCGCTGCATTTCACTGGATATGGCCATTAATGCAGTTCCGGCAGCAACCGTATCGCCCTCCGTTATCCATACATCACTGATTATGCCACTGACGGTAGGAAACACCTGGTACTGATTCTTGCTTTTAACAATACCGGAAGCATATACGGAGGATGTAATGGAGGCGATGGTAGGCTTTATTTTTTCTTCTTTGTGATTACACGAAAGAACACTTATCAGGATGATAAAAATAAATGACCTGGTCATGAAGGGCAAAGATAAGGATAAGCGTAATGCGATTAAGCGCTGGATTTGGCAGGGCACATTTTTATACTCCTTTTATTTTCTTTTGTGGTAATCCCTCATAGGGCTGCATCCTTAAGATGATTTGCCTTTCAATGTAGCCTCCTAAAACATGGATTGCATTTCCTGAACGTGTCTTATTTGCAATCTTCCAATGTGACAAGCTATGGCAATGACATTATTAGTGATTATTATTGCCGGAATATTATTCGATTGCAATACGTATTATCAACACAAAAAACTGACTTACCATGGAACTGGATAACCTTGCAGAATTTAAGTCGTTTCCTGAAATAAGTAAAAAGATTGCTGCATTCAGCATCCCCAAAACATTTGCAGAAGGAGAAGTGATCTTGAGCGAGAATGCTTATATAAAATCCATTCCCATCGTTACCAGCGGAAGTGTAAGGGTAATGCGAGCAGATGACGACGACAGGGAAATTCTGCTTTATTATATCCGATCCGGAGAAAGCTGTATCATGTCTTTCCTGGGAGGCATACATCATGACACAAGCAAGGTAAAAGCCGTGGCGGAAGAAGAAACCGACGTGCTGTTGCTGCCAATAGATAAGGTGGGTTTGCTGATCAGGGAATATCCGGAATGGCTGGACTATATCTTCCGCTTGTATCATAAACGGTTCGAAGAGCTGCTGGAGGTGGTGAATGCTGTTGCTTTTAAGAAAATGGATGAGCGGCTGTTAAACTTTATCAGGGCAAAGTGTGAGCTCACCCAAAGTAAAACACTTTACCTGACACATGAGCAGCTGGCGCATGAGCTGGGCACTGCGAGGGTAGTAGTTTCCAGGCTGCTGAAACAACTGGAAGATGAAGGCATCCTGAAGCTGGGCAGAAATAAAATTTCGCTTGTGTAACATTTGTTGCTGAACGCGACGGATAGCTGTTCGACTTTTGTGGTGTAATTGATTCTTCACCACAAAAAACCGAACCCATGAAGTCCAATGTTTCAAATGCTGACAGAATTGTCAGGATCCTTGTAGCGGTAGTTGTAGCCGCCTTGTATTTTACCAACCTGATCAGTGGTACCACCGCTATTATTTTGATCATCATCGGAGCAGTATTATTGCTGACCTCGCTGATCAACTTCTGCCCGTTATATTATGTACTTGGACTTTCTACACGCAAAAAAAAGCAATAAGATGATTGTCCAACAAGCTGTAGTTATCGCCTTGATTGGTATAGCGGCCGGACTTCTGAGCGGCTTGCTTGGTCTCGGCGGTGCCATTATCATCATTCCTGCACTGGTAATGCTCTTAGGATACTCACAGCAGCTGGCACAGGGCACTGCTTTAGTGATGATGGTATTGCCTGTCGGCGCGCTGGCTGCTTATAAATATTATCAAAACGGATTTGTTGATGTTAAATCAGCCCTCATCATGGCCGTTTTCTTTTTCGTCGGCGGCTACCTTGGGGCAAGATTTGCCACACAGGTGCCGCAAGAAATACTGAAAAAGGTATTTGCTGTGATGCTGATCGTCATCTCCGTCAAGATGTTGTTCCTTGACAAACACTGAATACTTTGCAGGCTCTGTAACAAAAGTAGCAGACAGAGAAACTACGCGGATCTAACTTTGCATCATCAAAACTTATAAAACTCAAAAATGGAAATCAGACAATTTGAAGATAAAAACCTCGCACATTTCTCCTATGCTATTGTAAGCAGGGGTGAAATGGCAGTGGTTGATCCATCGCGCAACCCGCAGCCATATTATGATTTTGCCAGGGAACACCATGCGAAAATCACCGCTGTCATTGAAACGCATCCGCATGCAGATTTTGTGAGCAGTCACCTGGAGATCAGGCAATCAACCGGCGCTGCTATTTATGTAAGTAAACTGGCTGATGCAACTTATATGCATCAGTCGTTTGATGACGGCGACGCCATACTGTTGGGTGGCATCACACTGAAGGCAATGAATACACCCGGTCATTCTCCTGACAGTATCAGCATCGTTGCATTTGATGAAGCCGGCAGGCAGCATGCTGTATTCACCGGTGACACATTGTTTATCGGTGATTGCGGCAGGCCCGACTTGCGGGAACTGGCTGGTGCCATAACAGCCTCAAGAACTGAGTTGGCTAAACAGATGTTTCATTCGCTGCAAAGCAAAATCATGCAACTGCCGGATGATGTGCTGGTTTATCCTGCGCATGGTGCCGGAAGTTTATGCGGCAAAGCCTTAAGCAGGCAAAAAAGCAGCAGTATTGGTGCCGAAAAAATGAGCAACTGGAGCCTGCAACAGATGAGTGAGGAAGTGTTTGTGAAGGAGTTGCTGACTGATCAGCCATTTATTCCTAAATACTTTCCTTATGACGTGGCTGTAAATCTTGCCGGTGCTGCTACTTTCGCTGAAAGCGTGCTGCAAGTGGAAAAAAGGTCGCCTGTTACCTGCAAATCCTGCGCTGATTCATTAGATCCGCAAGTAACAATTATTGACACACGTCCGCACCTGCAGTTCAAGAAGGCACATCTGAAACATGCCATTAACCTGATGAATGATGTCAAATTTGAAACCTGGCTGGGAAGTATCATCAGCCCCGGTGAAAAGTTTTACCTGGTGGCTGAAAATGATACAGTGCTGAATCAACTGATCGAACGGATTGCCAGAATCGGGTATGAGAAACAGATTCTGCTGGCCTTCACTTCCGATTATGGCGACGTTGATGCACCGGTATTTGACAGCAGTAACCTGCTGGAACACCTGGATGAATATACCATTGTGGATATAAGGAATAAAGGGGAGAAAGAAATGAAAGAGATCTTCGGCAATACCCTGCATATCCCTTTATATGAATTGCGTGAAAGAGCCGGTGAAATACCGGTGGATAAGCCGATCCTCGTGCATTGTGCCGGCGGTTACAGGAGTGCGGCCGGCAGCAGCATCATACAGGCAGCAGCCGGAGGCAAAACGCCTGTTTTTGATTTAAGTGATGCGGTAAAATTATTTCAGCCTCAATTGCATGCTGTAATCAGCTGATAACACCATAAACAAACCATTTTAATAAATGAACATTAAAGAGATTATCCAAAAGAGATTGGGAACCATAGTTGATGTAAGGAGCAGTGTGGAATTCGGGAACGGCAGTGCATTGGATTCCATCAATATTCCCCTGCAGGAATTTCCGGTGAGGTTAACAGAGATTGCCAATCTGAAGTCGCCGTTGTTACTCTGTTGCGCATCCGGTAACAGAAGCGGACAGGCGCAACAATACCTCTCGCAACTGGGCATCGAAGCTTACAATGCAGGTTCTTGGTTCAACATCAGTCAAATTGTATCACAAAGAGAAAAAGCGTTATAAAATGGAAACAGTTGAAACAATAGCGGCCATGCCACGAATCGGTGAAACGGCACCTGCATTTAAAGCGGTAACCACACAAGGCGAGATTAATTTTCCGACAGACTATAGCGGCAAATGGGTCATTCTCTTCAGTCATCCTGCTGATTTTACGCCGGTATGCACTTCAGAATTCATGACTTTTGCCAACAGGGAAAGTGAATTTAATGCACTTAATTGTCAGCTTGTAGGACTGTCAATTGATGGCTTGTACAGTCATATTGCATGGCTGCGAACGATTAAAGAGAAGATTGTGTATAAAGACATGAAGCATATTGAAGTGAAATTTCCCTTGATCGAAGATATAACAATGGAAATTGCGAAGAAATATGGGATGATTCAGCCGGGCGAGAGTTCTACGAAAGCCGTGAGGGCTGTCTTTTTTATTGATCCAAAGGGAATAATCAGGGCAATAATTTATTATCCGCTTTCGCTAGGAAGAAATTTTGATGAACTGAAGCGTGCATTGATTGCCATGCAGACGGCTGATAAATTCAGTATCGCCACACCTGCCGACTGGAAGCCCGGTGAGGATGTGATTGTTCCACCGGCTGGTTCATGTGGTGTGGCAAAGGAAAGAATGGAAGAGAATAAGGAGATGCACTGTTACGATTGGTTTTTCTGTACCAAACCATTGTCAATTGATAAAATCTCAAACAACTAAAAAGGGCAGCATGCTAAGCACATTAAAAAAAATTTTAGGACTGGGTCCTGCAGTCAACTACGCAGAACTGGTGAATCAGGGTGCTATTATCCTGGATGTCCGAAGCAAACAAGAATATGCGACTGGCCACATCAAGGGTTCCATCAACATTCCGGTTGATCAGCTAAGCAGCAGTTCCGGGAAGTTAAAAGACAAAAACCGTCCTATCATCACCTGTTGCGCATCGGGTATGCGCAGTTCATCTGCAAAGAGTATACTGCATGCGAAAGGATATTCACAGGTTTTCAATGGAGGCGGATGGCACAGCTTGCAAAACAAGATCAGATCATGAACACTTCCTGGTGGAACGGATGGCACTTTATGCGATGGTTTCGTCTCGGCTTCGGCATCCTGCTTGGAGTGCAGGCAGTGTCATTACAAGACAGTTTTGCAGGCATCGTAGCAGTGTTCTTTCTGTTTCAGGCATTTACGAATACAGGCTGTTGCGGGAGTGAGGGTTGTGCATTGCCTGCTGCACGATCAAATGACCGTATTATGGAAAATAGATCAGGTAACGAAGTAAAATAAAATGAAAATGGAAGCGCATTATTTTAATGTAGACATTGATTGGCTGGAAGAGAGAAAAGGAAAGCTTTCTTCGCCGGAATTAAACAGCGCGATAGAAGTGGCTACACCACCTCAGTTCGCGAAAGGGATAGCTGGAATCTGGTCGCCGGAGCATCTTATGACTGCCTCCGTAAGCAGTTGTTTCATGACTACCTTCCTGGCAATAGCAGAAAATTCAAAACTGGAATTTGTGAGTTTCACCTGCAGTGCGAAAGGGAAACTCGAGAAGCCGGAAGGAAGGTTTATTATGACTGAAATAATACTGGAACCAGTACTGGTGATACTGCAGGATGCCGACAGGGAAAAGGCAGAAAGGATTCTTCAGAAAGCGGAAGCTGCCTGCCTTATCTCCAATTCTATCAAGTCGAAAGTAACACTGATCACGCATGTTGTAACGCAGCAACTTGGATCCTATGTTTAGGGTTGTCGCGCAGAACAGTTGAGTGTTGCGTTCCGTTACAGTCTGAGAGATATTGACGGTATTCATAGCCGATATTGGTTTCGGTTAATGCGTTCGCCTTGAAGACAGTATTTTACCGGCCTTTGATTGTTGAGCAAATTCCGGAAAGTGCTTATTCTTTTTTATGGTCAGCAATTCAACAAGCTAAATTGTGCAGTTTGGATTAGCTTATTAAATGAAATATGCGAAATCGATACGTTGATATGATGTTTAATATCATCGCGAAGCAAAGTATATTCTCGATAGGTTAAATAATTGCGGCCGGATACAATCGTGGTATTGCTTTTTATATGAAGCTTAAAGCTGTATGATTTGTATTTTCGTGATGAAATTTTTTCATGCGGCCATTTAACATTTACATCGTCTGGCATCCGTTGTTTCAGGAAGGGCCAACCTATGCCGAGTTTATTTACCGCACGTTCAACCGGAATTTCAAAGAACCGTTCTCCCGCCATTTAGGCATTCCGGTCTTCTACCGTTCTATTGGAAAATCGGGCAGTGAGGAGGAGATGCCCATGGATATTGATCCGGAGGCGGCCCGTCGGATTGCTGTTGTCGTGCTTGTGGATGATAGCATGATCATTCATCGCGAAGAATGGAAAGCATATCTCGACAAAATAACTGCATTGGATAAGGATGACGGTAACCTGAGGGTGTTTCCGGTTGCGCTGTCAAAAAATGCGGCTAAAGTAAATGATATGCTGAACCGCAAAAATTATATCAGGGTTTTTCAAAAGGAAACGATCGAAGAGCAATGCAGTTTCCTGGGTATTTCACTGGCGCATGAGTTTTGCCGCCTCCTGCATGGTTTTGAACGGGTATCAGCAAATGAAACATCATCTCCGCCACGGCTGAAATTATTTCTCAGCCATTCCAAATCCGATGGTGTTGAAATCACCAAATTGCTGAGATACTGGGTGCAGGAGTTCACCGGTCTCCAGGCATTTTTTGATGCCACGGATATTCCGCCCGGTGAATCATTTGCCAAAGTGATTAGAGAAAATGTGGATGTTGCAACGTTGCTCGTTGTACAAACCGATGTGTACAGTACGCGGGAATGGTGCCGCGCTGAAGTGCTTGAAGCGAAAAAATACAAGCGGCCGGTAGTTGTGATAGATGCGCTGGTGAAAGGTGAATCACGCAGCTTTCCCTATATGAATAATGTGCCGGTTGTCAGGTGGTCGCCGGAAAGTGCTGCGGATTTCTCAGGCCAGATAGAACATATCATCATTCGTGTACTGCTGGAAACCTTACGACACCGCTATCAGCGCGATTTGTTTTCATATGAAATGAATCAATCAAACTCTGCGGCTGTGCATTACACAATGCTTGCCAATGCGCCTGAATTGCTGGACCTCATTGAGGAAGGTGACAATGTGCAGCAGCCATCGGCAGGTTATCTATATCCTGATCCGCCGATTGGAAGTGAAGAGCTTCAGGTGCTCCGTAAGTTTGCGCCACTGGCAAACTTCAGCACGCCTGTGCAACTGATCAGTGAATTAACTCAGCAGGACAGTCCGGGAAGGGAATTTGTTATCGGCATATCCATTTCTGAGTCGGGTATGATGGAACGGCGCGGATTGAGCACAGATCACCTGAAGGATGTTATGGTGGAGGCGGCAAGATATCTGCTCGCCTCAGGTTATTCGCTTGCCTATGGTGGTGACCTGAGTTATGCCGAAGGTTTCAATTTTGTTACCCTGCTGAGAGATATGATCCTGACTTATCGTTCTGATTACATGGATAAGAAAGCTTGCGTGACCAACTACACTGCGTTTCCTTTATATAAACTCATTCAGCCAGCCGTTGAAGCGGCTATGATTGATCAGGTGAAATTCAAACGCATACCACCACCGGCTTTATTTGCAGGAGATTTGCTCGAAGACTGGGAACGTATATTGAAAGGAGAGTCGGTGATGGATCAATACATTTTTGCACAATGCCTTACAACGATGCGCCGGGAAATGAATGACCACATTGATGCAAGAATCATCCTGGGCGGAAAGCTGACAGGTTTTAAAGGAAGATATCCCGGCCTTGTGGAAGAAGCATTGCTGGCAATGGAGCAGGGCAAACCTGTTTTTCTAATTGGTGCATTTGGTGGTTGTGCCGAAGTCATTATACAGGCGGTGAGAGGTGAAAGGCCGCCGGCATTGACCGCATCGTACCGGGAAAAGAATGCCCGCTATCAGCAACTGGTAAACTATTACCATCAGGAGGTTACGGACAGGCAAGATGGCATCGATTATGAATCAGTAACAGATTTTTTTAATGCAAAAGGCATCAATGGTTTATCCAATGGACTGAGTTCAACAGAAAATGAAATATTATTTAATAGCTATGACGTTAAGCTTATTGTATCCTTGTTATTAAAAGGGTTGAAGCTTTGTAAAAGGGATTAAAACAGTTTCCAGCAAAACGAAAAACACCGTGGCTGCCAGATCGCAGTATCCGCTTTGGCTATGCAGGAAAATGCCTTGACACCGGATGAACTGTAAACAAGCCCAGGATACCGTTGTTTCCCGGATTTGGTTGAAGGTTTAACCATATGCATGATGATGACCGCATGAAATTAGCATGACAAACACTACAGAAGAAAGATGTAAAACGGTAAAGTTTGACTTTGACTTCACCAGCGATTTTAAACTTGAAGTGTCTGACCACGGAAGGGTTCATACATCAAACATGATGGCTGACAAGCGACTGCTGAATGTTACGTTGACGAATGGTTATCGCAGATCAGATTGCGGCTTTTCAAACCACGTCCGGTAAAAGCAGAACGCGCCTTGCATTTCTCAAAAAAAAATCTTGTCCTCATCATCAAAAAACTTTCGCCCCTGAAAAGGAAAATCAAAACGAAAGTGAAACATGATAAGCAATACCTGAGTTACTTAAAAGAAGAGAAAGAGCTTCAAGGACTTTATGACGGACTTGAAAAAGTGTATCGCAAAGAATTTAAGAAGGATATGAAGCAGCGTAGCATGTATGTCACGCTGCCTGTTCACCGGCTTGTAGCGGAGTACTTATGCAACAGACCTACCGCCTTGCATCAGCAGGTTACACGTCTGATTCACAACAAACTGAGTAACCATGCCGGCAATCTCCGCTGGATTACGCAGGAGGAACTCACTATGCATCATAAGACGAATCCCAACGTGAAGAAGCAGCGAAGCAGCCGGAAATGACCGAGAAATGAAAATTCAAAGAGCTGCAAACTCACCTCAATAAAAGTAATGCTGATCAAGAAGCGCCTGAATGAAGGTAAATCATTGTCCATTTTAGCCAAACAGTTTAAAGTGACTACGACACAGCTTTCAAGAATCAAAAGAGGCATAAATTGGAATGATATTCAAGCAGCGCGATAACGAGCAGGCGTAATTGCTCTCTATTCAAATATATTCTTCAACGGAAATATGCAGTGATTCGAATGCCATTCTGGCGGCTTGTTTCTCCGCATTTTTCTTATTGGTATCCTCTCCTTCGCCCCATTCTTTTCCATCAATAACTGCCGCTATTTTATACAGTGCGCGGTGGCGGTGCCTGGTGTGATTCTTAACAGAAAATGTAAGTGACTTGCCGGATTTCTGTGCCCATTCCAGCAATTTACTTTTATAATTGAATTCGGTGATTTCGAGCTCACCGATATCAAGAAATGGCTTGACAATTTTTTTTATGATGAACTTCTGAGCGCTTTTATATCCTTTATCAAGGTAAACTGCACCCACCAGTGCCTCGAGAGCATTGCCCGTCAGGGCTTTCTTGTTCAGCATTGGATCATGGGTGCTGTAGGAAAGAAAGTTGTCGATGCCCATTTTATGCGAAACCGTTTTGAGCTGACTGCGGCTCACCATTTTCGATCGGATGTCGGTAAGATATCCTTCATTCTTATAGGGAAATTTTTTGAAAAGGTAATCGGCGATAACAGCGCCAAGCACAGCATCCCCTAAAAATTCCAAACGCTCATTGCTCTCATAATCTTCTTTCGCAGAAGAGCTGTGACGAAAGGCCAGTTCATACAAATGAAGATTTGCCGGTGAAGTACCAGTGAGGGATTTCACCTGTGCATAGAATGCCTTTTTACCGGAGAACAGACGACGAATCAACGTTGCGTGCCTTAAAATGAAAAACCCCGGCGGTTGTATATTTCCGCCAGGGTAAAAGGTAAAAACAATTTATCAGTCTTTTAACTTTCGCATGATTAAGGATGCGTTGTGGCCCCCGAATCCGAAAGTATTGCTCATGGCAACATTCACTTCACGGGTTTTCGCTGTATTAAAAGTGAGATCAAGTTTAGGATCAATTTCAGGGTCGTCGGTAAAGTGATTGATGGTCGGCGGTATAAAGCTATGCTGCATAGCGCCAATGCAGGCAATTGCTTCAGCGGCACCGGCAGCACCTAGCATATGGCCTGTCATTGATTTGGTTGAGCTGATGCTCATTTTATATGCATGTTCACCAAATACATTGATGATAGCTTTCAATTCAGCCAGGTCACCCAAGGGCGTGGAAGTGCCGTGCGTGTTAATATAATCCACTTCTTCCGGCCGAAGGTCACCGGCATCTTTCAATGCTTCCCTGAGCACCTGCATCACACCTATTCCTTCAGGGTGCGGTGCAGAAATGTGATAAGCATCGCCTGACATTCCGCCACCGATTACTTCGCAATATATTTTAGCGCCTCTTGCCTTTGCATGTTCATATTCTTCCAGCACCAGGGCGCCGGCGCCTTCTCCAATCACAAATCCGTCACGGTCTTTATCATAAGGACGTGAAGCGGTTTCCGGCGAGTCATTTCTTTCACTCAGTGCTTTCATAGAGGAAAAACCGCCCACTGCAGGAATACAAAGCGGGAATTCTGAACCGCCGGTAAGCATCACCTCTGCCTTACCGAGACGCAGATAGGTTAGCGCATCGATAATGGAATTGGTAGAAGAAGCACATGCATTAACGATGGACATATTCGGCCCCATGAATCCATATTTGATGGATAAATGACCGGCTGCGAGGTCAGGGATAATGAGCGGAATCAGGAATGGGCTGAAACGGGGTGTTCCGTCGCCGGCACAATATTCCATCATGGCCTTGGCGTAAGAATCGATACCACCAACACCGGTTGCCCAGATAACGCCAATTCTTGTTTTATCTTCTATGGCCAGATCGAGTCCGCTGTCTTTTACCGCTTCTTCGGAGGCTATCAGCGCGTACTGTGAATACGGATCCAGCTTACGCGCTTCTTTCTTTTCCAGGAAACTGTATATATCCAGGTTTTTAAGCTGGCAGGCGATCCTGGTTTTGAATTTCGAAGTATCAAAATAGGTCAGAGGTCCCCCGCCACTCACACCTTTGCGAAGATTGTCCCAAAATTCAGGAACACTATTCCCTAAAGGAGTAAGTGCACCGAGGCCGGTGACAACTACCCTTTTAAATTCCATGTAATGTGCGGATTAAGACTTAGCGTACTGCTCGATGTAAGCGATGGCCTGGCCAACAGAAGTGATGGTTTCAGCCTGCTCGTCGGGAATGGAGATATTAAATTCTTTCTCGAATTCCATGATTAACTCAACCGTGTCGAGAGAATCGGCACCAAGATCATTGGTAAAGGTAGCTTCCGGCGTAACCTCACTTTCATCAACGCCTAATTTGTCAATGATGATCTTCTTAACTCTTGCTGCGATGTCTGACATAAATAAGTAGTGGTTTAATTTTCGGCAAAGTAAGGGATTTCAGTTTTTATACGCAATCTTTTCATCAATTATTTTCTACCCTGAAAATGTGTGCCTGCCATCAACCTGCCAATAGGGAAAGTGGTAATTTCCGGAGCTTTTTGTCATTTGTAATATTGCATGATAACAAGTACGTTTGGAAAGACAGGAAAGCAAATTAAAGACAGCAGTCAGTTGGCAAAAAAAAGAATTGTAACGCTGGAAGATCATTTTAGCGGCGTTCTCTGGGGCATTGTTACACAGGTGAAGGAATACCAGTTAAGCTGGCATCTCAACAAAGCGCTCGGATTTGACCTCAAGCGTACCGATGATCTTGAAATCATTCATAAAAAGAAAAACAAGACGTCGGCCTTTAGCTTTTACAGGTATGAACATGCTTTGGATAAATGGCAGGTGATTGTTCTTTCCAACAAACATGCAGGTGAATTCCTGTTGCCCGAGGTCAAGCAGGTGGACTACCTGCTGATGGTGAAGGGTGAAATATCCGCAGAACAGGAAGAAGGAATTTTTGCCAAAGTGAAGGAGATTCACATTGTGCAACTGTTGGTGAAACTGGATTTTCAGCGCCTGAAATCCAAAGAAAACCTGATGGTAGAATAGAGGCCTGCCTGATTTTCGGAAGTGATAGTAATCTTTATGCAACCCGTTTTTCCCAACCCATAAATTTTGAAATGACATGTGGAAAGAAGATGACAACAAATTGAAACGGACATTTTTGTTTCGTGATTTCAGTGAGGCATTTGGTTTTATGGCAAGAGTGGCACTGGCTGCAGAAAAAATGAATCACCATCCGTTCTGGTTCAATGTGTGGAATAAGGTGGAAATTCACCTTTCCACACATCATGCAGGAGATCAGGTAACCGATAAGGATTATCAACTCGCAGGTGCTATTGATAAAATTTACAAGGGCGAGTGATTGTTTTGGTTAATTTTGAATTCATACAAAAGCACCACATCAGCATTACCGGTAGCTGCATCTCCAAAATGGAAATGGGTGCAGATGATTTGGGATAAGCAATGCGGCAGGAGAAACCACGACTGCTGCAAGGCATCATGCGGTACCGCTGAGTCCATCACCGTTTTAATTGAAAGTTGCGCTATGACTGCTTTTGTTGTTAACCCGAATAACATTCATTGAGGCAAATAATTTATACCATGCTGCCGGTGATGTATTTGTTCACCCAATCCGTGAAGGCACAGTTGCCGGAACAGGATTGCAGTGGTGCTATACCGGTGTGTCAGAATGTGTATATTCAACCCAATTCCTACACGGGTGAAGGCACGCAGGAGCTTTTGTTTGGCAATTCTTCCTGTTTGATACAGGGGGAAGAAAATTCGGTCTGGTACATCTGGACCGTCAATGTTTCGGGAACGCTTGAGTTTGAAATTACACCGATTAACCTGAGCGATGATTATGACTGGGCAGTGTACGATCTCACCAATGCATCGTGTTCGGATATTGTCAGCGGTGTTGCGCCGGAAGTAAGATGCAATTACTCCGCCATTCAGGGAGCAACAGGTTTATCCAATCCTTATGTGCTGATTTCTGTCTCCGCCGGTGGCCCTAATCAGTGCCAGCCAATGAATGTGGTAGCCGGTGAAACATACGTGCTGGTCATCAACAATCACGACGGTGTTATCGGCGGTTATACCTTATCATTTGGCGGAACAGCAGTGGTTTTTGATATCATCCCGCCGGCACCGGTCTCGATAGACCCGTTTCCCTGCACACCACCCTCCGTGCTGCATCTGACTGTATCCGAACAGATACGCTGCAACTCCATAGCAGCTGATGGCAGCGATTTTTTTGTGACCGGGCCATCGCCGGTAACCGTAACAGGTGCGTCATCTGCAGGATGCGTGAGCGGAACCTTTACCAACAAGATCGATATACAACTTGCCGCACCAATTAATGTAAACGGATCTTATCTGTTACACTTTAAGCAGGGAATCGACGGTAATGTAATCCTGGATAATTGCGGCAATGAACTGCCGGATACCAATAAGATGCCTTTCACGGTAGCAATTGCCGATGCGGAATTTGACTACCAGATCATTAAGACCTGCATTGGTGATTCCCTCGTATTCACCGACCTGTCCGTCGGTGATACCACCATTACCTGGTCGTGGGATTTTGGTGACGGTAATACTTCAACAGACATCAATCCGTCGCACCTGTATGCCGGAACGGGTACTTATGATGTGATTTTGGCCATCACGGATACCGGTGGATGTTTCAACCAGGATACGATCAGCATCAGTACCTACCTGGAGCCGCCTGTTGCGGGATTTTCCGTTTCACCACCGCCATATTGCGTTAATGTTCCAATATCCTTTTTCAATTCATCAACAGGGCAGGGGTTGGTGTACAAATGGATATTCGGTACTGCCACCACCAATCAGTTTGAGCCTGTGTTTACTTTCAGTGCGGCAGGGTTATATACGGTGTACCTGGTGGTGACCGACAGTATCGGATGCTTGGACACGGTTTCGGCGAACCTGACCATCAATGAGGGCGTAACGGCCGCATTCAACTATCAGCCGGATGTGCTATGTCTCGGTGATACGATTTCCTTCAACAATGTGTCGACAGGTGATGTAACCTCCGTGGAATGGGATTTTGGAAACAGCGTAACTGACACATCTTCCACTTCCGTGGACATTGCATACAGCAGCAGCGGCGTTTATACGGTAACACTCATAATACATGATGCGGTTTGCCTGCCGGACACTTTTGCTGAGTCGGTTGAAGTATATGATTATCCTTTGGTTGATCTGGGAAGTGACACCAGTATCTGCATCGGTGAATCCATTGTGCTGGATGCCGGCAACCCCGGATACCAGCATGATTGGTCTACCGGAGAGCAAACGCAGGCTATCGTGCTGAATATTGTGCCGGAAACGGTGGTCGTATTTGTGAGTAATAATGGTTGTGTGGGTAAGGATACCATTTTTGTGGACAATGCCTGCCCGTTTTTCATTCCTACTGCTTTTACGCCCAACAATGACGGAATCAATGATGAATACAAGATCATCACGGATGGAACCAATGAATTTGATTTGAAGATCTTTAACCGGTGGGGACAAATGGTTTATCGCTCGTCTGATCCGGACGAATCATGGAACGGCACATTTGAAGGCTTGCCGGAAGAAATGGGGACCTACATCTATGCCGTAACTATTCAGTTCAGCAATGGCGTGAGCAGAGTGATGAAGGGAAATATCACTTTAATCCGTTGAAGATTTTAAGCCGAATAGCCTATTCTTCACAATGGAATTCATTTTCCATGATTGATCTTCCATACACTTTAAGATTACCTGATTCCATCAACTACTTTCTCAATAAATCAATGATCGGTTCTTCCGTTTCTGTTTCAATACGACGCAGCACGAGGTCGCGGGGAGGAGTCAAAATGAGTGGAATTTTTTCAATGGTCACCGTGCTGGAATCCAGCCCAAACTCACGGCCTTCTGAAAGCGATATCTTTTTCAGCAGAAAATAAATATCCATCACTAATTTTTGCAGGAACGGCAATTCATTTTCAAAAGAGAGGAATTTCTCAAGCACCACAAACCGGAAGTCGCCGGGCAAGCGGTATTTATTGAGTGATTCATATCGGCTGGTAATATCCACTTCGCCGCGCGCCACCATATCTTCAATCACCTTACGCAGAAAGAGGTTGATGCGGGGTTCAATCCGGAAGCCAAGCCGGAAATCAATCCGGTAGGCAAGGTTAGCTTCCAGCATCTCCACCTCATATTCCATGGTGTATGGTTCGTCAATTACATCCACATGCACAAACCAGTAAGTGTCGGCGCGCTTCGGTTGCTTATTGAAGATGGAAAAGAAAAACTTCGATTCGATCTGCGAAGGATAATTGGCACTCGTCATGAAAATGACATGGGAGGCATATTTGGGCACGCTTTGATCTTCACTCAGTTCAGCGAGCTTTGGCAGTAACTGTTTCATTTCATCAAATTCCAAAAACTGGTTTTTGATCCTGCGTGCCCTGAACCAGGCATACATCACTATCATAAATGATAAGGCAGCAATCATTGCTACATATCCGCCATGCGGAAACTTAATCAGGTTAGCTGCCAGGAAGCACAGCTCTATCAGGATATAAGTGACAGCGATTACCAGTGTGATAGTTATTGAGCCACGCCGGACATAAGCGTAGGTGCTGATTAATATTGTGGTTACGATCATGGTCAGGTTGATGGCAAGACCATAAGCCGCCTCCATGTATTTCGATTCCTGGAAGAAGATCACAACACCAATGCAACCGAAATACAGAATCCAGTTAATGGCCGGAACATAGAGTTGCCCGCGTTGATCCGTCGGATGCACCACGCGCACCTTAGGCCAGAGATTGAGGCGCATGGCTTCATTAATCAGTGTAAAGGCACCCGTTATCATGGCCTGGCTGGCAATAATGGTGGCAACCGTGGCAATACCAATTCCCATGAGGAGGAACCATTCCGGCATGATGCCGTAAAAAGGATTGGAGATAGGAATCTCGTCTCTTCGCAATCCCTGGTATTGCATAAGCCAGGCCGCCTGACCGAAGTAATTCAACAGCAGGCATATCTTAATAAATATCCAGCTAACCCTGATATTGATTTTTCCGCAATGACCAAGATCAGAATATAAGGCATCGGCGCCGGTAGTGCAGAGAAACACTGCGCCCAGTAACCAGAATCCGCCGGGATATTCAGCCAGCAGGCGTATGGCATAAACAGGGCTTAAGGCATGAAGAATTTCAAGGTGCTCCGTAATTTTTCTGAAACCCAGCACGCCCAGCATGACAAACCAGATGACCATGATAGGACCGAAGGAACTGCCAACCACACGTGTGCCTGCCCGCTGAAAGAGAAAGAGCATGGTGATAATAAATATCACAATCGGAACGGTATTCACCTCGTTATTCAGGCTGCGCAATCCTTCCACAGCCGATGATACCGAAATGGCTGGCGTTATCATGCCATCAGCGAGCAATGTGGATCCGCCAATAATAGCCGGAATCACCAGCCATCTTGCCCGTTTTCTTACGAGCGCATAAAGCGCAAAGACTCCGCCTTCACCTTTATTGTCAGCACGCAACACTAAAAGGATATACTTGAAGGAAGTAATAAGCGTGAGCGACCAGAATACACAGGATACGCCGCCATAGATCAATTCCTTGCTGATTTGCCTGTCGCCAATGATGGCAGACATTACATACAACGGAGAAGTGCCGATATCACCAAATACAATTCCGATGGTAATAAGCAACATACCGGCCGATAACCGGGAAAGTTTTTTGGGAGCACTCAAGTGTGTTGAATTTTTTCAAAAATAAACCGCTTGAAGCAAATCATAAGACGAAGGAAAAACTAGTTGAATAATGCCTTGCAAAATATCAATTATTGCACAGCATGACAGCAACATGTCAGCAAATCACTTGTTGAAAATCTTATATCAGGAAGCTATGGCATTTGACCTTTCAGAAACGATACGTGATGCCCGTGTTGATACCCAGCCAGTAGGGATGTGCTACAACAGGGATATCATTTAAGGTAATACTCGAAAGGTAATAATGAAATTGTACTCCGGCCACCAGGGAAAGATGGTTTGAGATCATTCGCCGGTATTGCATGCCTGAAAAGGCAGTAAGCTGATAAGCATGAAATACAGGTGGCTGCTGATCATTGCTGAAAATTGAATTGTTTTGCAAACTCCGTTTATTGTTTCCTTCTTCCGTATACGTATAGCTGATAAAATGAGATAATCCGCCGCCGCCCGACAATGAGAATTTGTTTCTTTCATGATTAATGAAATACCATTCACCCTGCAGGTTGATATCAAGCCAGTTGTAATGTGTCAGCGATTCAGATTGAGGGATAAAGGAAAGGCTTGCCGGAGGATTTGAGCTCGTTCCAATAGTTGCGGTGTCAGTTGCAAATGAAGCAGCATTTCCTGCCTGAAGGATTGCGTTTTTTTCGCCTGTCCTGGTAAAATAAACACCACCTCCCAGCGAAAATTTTTCTGAGAGGTTATATAGCACATCAACACCTGCGGAAAAACCCACTAACGGAGAACCGGAAGACGCTTTAAGTTTTGTGATGGAATCAACAAATGCCTCATCGGCATTAGCCACAGTTTCCGTGTTCAGATTTCCATACCGTATATCTGATATCAGCGGAATCAGCTGAGCACCCAAGCTAAAACGGGATGATTTAACAATCATGTCGGGGTGTATTGAAGTTACGTCCTCCATTTTAAGCAAGTCATCATTTTCATAAGGATCTGCTATGGTTGTTGCCGTGAACTGATTGATCTTTGCTGTTGCCTGATCCGCTGTGTTCAGGTATTCCCGGCTTGCAACCGGATCCATGGATATTGCCTGAACATTGGATCCGCTGCCCGGCATACCGGCGTTGATTGCTTGCGTATTTGGTGATGCATCAAACCTGGGCGTGCTCTCCTGATTTGTTGACTGCAAGTGGTTGTCTGCACTTAAATTACTATTGCCGGATATCTCATTCGAATTTTGATCAGGTGAATCAGCTTTGGCTGCAGCAGTCTTGTTGCTGCCATGGTCGCTTTGAAGCGGATTGGGTGTATAAGATTTATCAGGCCGGCTGCCGATATCCTTGTTCCAGTCATCAACAGCAACAGGTAGCGCATCCGGTGTTGCATTCAGCATGAAATACAATGTGGTTAAACCGGTTCCTAACAGCAAGCCTGCGGCCGCAGCCCATAACCAGAGGAAACGGCGTTTGCGTTTCCGTTGCCCGAGTGAAGATTTAATGACTTCCCATACCTCTTCCGAAGGCTTCATGCGGAAGCCTCCCGCTTTCCGGCGGAGCTTGTGTTCAAAACTATTTTCCGATTCCTGTTCTTTCATTACCCGATCCTATTGAATGCAACTGTGTGAGTTTTTTCAGTAACCAATGTTTGGCACGGGCGAACTGCGACCTTGAGGTACTTTCCTCAATGTTGAGCATCTTCCCGATTTCCTTATGAGAGTATCCTTCTATGGCATACAGATTAAGTACAGCGCGATAACCCGGCGACAACTGCTGAATGAGCTGCATCAGTTCGGCATTTTCCATTCTCTCCAATGCATCCAGCTCGGCTGCCGTCTCTTCCCTTGCAACGGTTATCTCAAATTCCGCCCTGAAATTTTTTTGCCTTTTGAGAAAGTTTAATGCTGTGGTTACCATGATGCGCCTTAGCCATCCTTCCAGCGAACCTTCACCTCTGAAATCTTTCAGGTATCGAAATGCCCGGATGAATCCTTCCTGCAGCACATCTTCTGCCTCATGACTGTTCTGCACATAGCGATAGCATACTCCCAGCATTTGGGGAGCAAAGCGGTCGTACAGTTGTTGCTGAGCCAGTGCATCACCCTTCAGACAGTGATTCACCAGCTCGAGGTCAGGGCTCATGTGAACTACTTTGGCCAGCGCTGTTTTTTGGAGTAATGACAGCCAGACCGGCATAAATGCTGCAAGTCAAAATTAAGATTTAATTGCAGGGAATGACCAGTTGTTACGATACGCTATGTCACTTGCAGCAGCCGTCGCAAAACACCGGCTTGCGGTATTTTCACGCTTTGCAGATCATCTGTCAGCTATGGAGCTCAACGTAGGTTTTATAGGAGGGCCTGCCAGGTGTTTGAATGATAAAGAGATTACATCCCTTTGTATCAATATTCACTGACGTGGCGTTTTCAATCTTTACAAAATCATCCTGCATAAGTTCATTTCCGTCCATAAGTACTTTTCCATCCAGCACGAAAATGGAATAGACGGCATCGGCCGATAAAGGTAAATCATGATCACCTTCGGATACTTTCAGCTGCCGGATGGAAACACCTTCCGCTTCCATCTCGATGGGTGCATCGGCTCCTTTAAAAACTGTTGTGGTAAAACCATTTTCCTGCAGGACAGGAAAGGTGTTGTGAAAATAATCGTTGTAGGTTGCCGGGTTCTTAATTGATTGCTGCAGATCCGGATCAAACCAGATTTGAAAAATGGCAGAGCCCGGCAAAAGTTTTTCAGCATGGGAAATACCATTTCCCGAGCGGATAATCTGTACATCACCGGCTTTCAGTTTCAGCCATGCCTTGTTTTTCGTATCGTAATGTTCGATTTCTCCTTTCAGTACAAATGACAGTATCTCAAATCCCTGGTGCGGATGAAGGCCTATAGTGCTGCCGTTTTCACTCCATGCATGAGCCCAGTAAAAGAGGTTGGAATACGGAAAGGTGTTGTCCTGTTGGTAAAAAACCGGCCTTTTTTCCAGGACGGCACCGCCGTTAAATTGTCCGTCAGCCTGTTCTTCTCTTCGAATGATTTGAATGCTCATGATTTTTTTATTTACGAGACTTAAACCAAAATGACACCGCGAAAGTTCAGCAATAAATATGCATCTGTTTCCATCTGGTATTTGTGACGGTAAGTTTGCGGCATCAGTGTCTCCGTATAAATTTCTGCTATTTTTGAAGCAACATACTGCGTATGATTGAATTGGTTTTAGGAATTTTATTTATAGCCGGCTATGCGGTTATCTCCTTTGAGCATCCGCTGAAAATAAACAAGACAGGCACAGCGGTATTGCTGGGCGTGATGATATGGACATTATACATTGTTTTTGGTTCACAGGATCATGAAGCAGTGCTGGAAGAGCTGAAGCATCATCTCGCCGGCATCGCGGAGATTCTTTTTTTCCTGATGGGCGCCATGACGATTGTGGAGTTAATAGATACACACAAAGGTTTTCGCATTATCACCAATCTCATTCAGACTTCTTCAAGGGTAAAATTATTGTGGATCATCTGTGGCATTACATTTATTCTTTCTGCGGTCTTGGATAACCTGACAACGGCTATCGTAATGGTTTCGCTGTTAAGAAAATTAGTGGATGACAAGAGGGAACGGTTAGTCATGGCGAGTATGGTAATTGTTGCCGCGAACGCTGGTGGCGCCTGGAGCCCGATTGGGGACGTGACCACCACCATGTTGTGGATCGGAGACAGGATCAGTGCTGCCGGAATCATGTCGAAACTTTTTTTACCATCACTTGTCAGTCTTTTGGTTCCGTTGGTTTACCAATCCTATTTTATGCGGGGAAAATTGTTGAGAGACGGAACACTTGAAAACCGGTTGCCCGCTGCTGAGCCTTTTTCAAATGCCATCTTTTTTTTGGGAGTCGGCGCATTGATTTCTGTGCCGGTTTTCAAAACGCTTACACACCTGCCGCCATATATGGGCATGCTGATGGCTCTTGGCGTTTTATGGGTGGTGACTGAGTTGTGGCATTCGGGCATGGAAGAACGTCGCCACCTGCGGGTTTCCAATGTGCTTACTAAGATTGATCTTACCAGCATTCTTTTTTTTCTTGGTATTCTGTTGGCTGTCTCCGGCCTGGAGTCTGTCGGTTTATTGAAAAACGCGGCGTTGTGGCTGGATAGCACTATTGGCAATAAAGATGTGATTGTTGTCATTTTCGGATTGCTGTCATCCGTGATTGATAATGTGCCGTTGGTGGCAGCTACCATGGGAATGTACAGCGTGTCAGATTTTCCTTTGGATCATAAAATCTGGGAGATGATTGCATTTTGTGCGGGAACCGGTGGTAGCATATTAATCATTGGTTCAGCAGCAGGCGTAGTGGTGATGGGCATGGAGAAAATTGATTTTATCTGGTACCTGAAAAATATCAGTATAACAGCTTTGATCGGATATATTGCCGGCGTTGCCACCTACCTGCTGTTGTTTGCATTATTGAACTGAACAGCACTGTAATCAGAAATCATGAATTATATCAAAGGCAATATATGTTGAAGATCGCTTTTGCTCCTGAATATGTGCTGCCCTTGCCGGCTAATCACCGATTCCCGATCAGCAAATATGAACTGATACCACTTCAGTTGCTGCATGAAGGAACCGTATCTGAAGAAAACTTTTTTCAGCCTGAAAGTCTCGATATTGAAATTGCTGCACTCACCCATACGCGCGGATACATGGACCGTTTGCTGAACCTGGAGATGACGGCTGGTGAAATGCGGAAGATTGGTTTTCCGCAGACACCTGAACTGATGGCACGTGAATTTATTATTGCAGGAGGAACAGTTGAATGCTGTGCATTTGCAAAACAACATGGCGTGTCATTAAATATTGCAGGCGGAACGCATCATGCTTATCCTGATCATGGAGAAGGATTTTGTTTATTAAATGATTGCGCGATTGCTGCGAATTATTTGTTGCATAGAAATAAGGCAGCGCGGATCCTGATCATTGACCTTGATGTGCACCAGGGACAAGGCACGGCGAAAATATTTGAAGAGGAAAAGCGTTTGTTTACTTTCAGCATGCATGGAAAAAATAATTATCCGTCGCGGAAGGAAAAGTCAACGCTCGACATTGAATTGCCGGATGGAATGCAGGATGAAGCATATCTCTTGCTGTTGCTGCAGCATCTTCCGGAAATCATTGATCAATTTCACCCTGACTTTGCATTTTTTATCAGTGGTGTAGATATTATTGCAACAGACCGTTTTGGTAAACTGAATGTTTCGATGGAAGGATGTAAACGTCGTGATACTTTTGTATTTGAAACTTTGAAGAAGAAAAATATTCCGGTGGTGGTGACAATGGGCGGTGGTTATTCACCGGAGATTAAAGATATCCTGGAAGCGCATTGCAATACGTATCGGGTGGCGCGGGAAGTTTATGGGTAATGAATGGTGATGACGTAGTTTCTTCGCTGCGTTCAGAACGATAAAAGGTGTATTTGCGATTTTCTATTTCAACCAATTTTCGATTTTCAATGTGGCGATCCTGTTGAATTCATTTTCGTTGGCGGTAATCAATGTTAGTTTAAGAGAAAGGGTTTGACTTGCAATCAGCAGATCCATATTCCCGACAGGCTTCCCCGATTTTTCAAGCACTGATCTTATTTTTTCATTCAAGGCGCTCATTTCTTCATCGAAGTGTACAATGTGAAAGACGGAAAGGAATTGTTTGACCACCGCTTCATTTTTCAAAGGTTGTTCACTCTTGTGCACACCATAATAAAGCTCGGCGAGTGTGAAAACCAAAATGCCGATATAACCAACGGATGTGCTGCTATTTTCTCGCGCAACCACAAAAATTCAGGCCGGAAGGCTGCAATGCAAATGTTGGTGTCGAGCAGGTATTTCATTTGAAAACAGTTTCTCTTTTCTGCGGCAGCGCATCCGGAATATCTGCCGGGAAATCGGCTGTAAACATTTCAATACTGTCAAAGAAGTTCTTCCAGCCTTTGTATTCGGGATAAATAACCAGGGCATTTCCAATACGCGTAATGCAGGCTTCCCGGGTGCGCAGTGGGAACTTCTTTGGGATTCGAATCGCCTGGCTATTCCCGCGTTTGAATAATTTGGTAGAGTCCATATTGATAGTGTATACAGAAAATATATACATTTATCTACAACAACAACACGATTGCACAGAGATGATTCTCCACTGAGATCAGAATGACAAAGGCGGCGTTAGTAAATAACCCTTCCAACTCGTAAACTCTTACCCCGCATTGAGTTTTTCCAGCTGCTTCACCTTCTCAATAAATGTCTTCGCAAAATTTCTGATGTCGTCGCTCAACTCTTTGTTTTTTGTAGCACGGAAAAAAGAATCACTCATGGTCAATAAGGTCTGATAGTAAAACAGGTTCATTTCCGGAACAGTCATTTCTTTCGTCCAGATGTCGATACTCATGCCGGTTTTTGCTTTGTGATCCCACAATGCGAGCAGCATGGCATTCGATTCATGATTGCCTGGTTCTGCGTCTGTCGCCTGCCAGTTGATTTGTTCAGGTATATTGTTTTTATCAAGTGCTATAGAAAGTTGAATGGTGCTTTCGCGTGCCGCAAGTTGCTGATCGTCGCTCATAATGGTGAGATTTATGCAAAGGTGTGGATTTATTGGGTAAACTTTCAACGCCGGTGTGCCGGTTTGAAATACCGGCGGATCAAAGAGCTGACTTTTATTATTGACTACTGATTATTGAATATTGATTATTGAATATTGACTATTGATTATTGACTATTGATTATTGAATATTGGGTGTTGAATATTGAGCGTTGATTTTCAATATCCAATAATGAACATTCAATATTCAACATCCAATTGTGGCAGTCGAAAACTTTCTTTTCCATGATATGCATTGAAAGAACAGAGCTGCTTGCAATTTGATCAGCGAGGACGCCGACCTTGGGCAAAAGTTAATCCGGACAAGCAGAAGTCTAAAGCATAAGAAGTTATCTGAAACGCGATTCAAAAACTATCCACATTCAAAATAGCTGATCTTCAAGGGTATTTTGCAATGTCTTCCGGTCATATCCACAGGTCATATCCGGAAAAACTACAATTCACATTTTCAGGTGCATAAAATCGAAGTCCGATGTTTGATTAAAATCGAATTCAGGATTAATCTTGTCATAACAAAGTTCTGCCGGTTGTTCGTGTTTGCGGTTTGTTGATTTATTCACTCCTCTAAAATTTTAAGCTTCATTTTTTTTGATAATGTACCCGCTAAGCCGGGACTAAATAATTGCTGTCTTCAATAAAAACCATTATAAACCTGATGAAAGAACAAGTTGATGAATTGTTATTAAGAGAAAATAAAGATCGCTTTGTATTACTGCCGATCAAATATCCCGACATCTGGGAAATGTATAAGAAGCACGAGGCCAGTTTCTGGACAGCGGAAGAGATTGATCTCTACCAGGATTTAAAAGACTGGGATTCTCTTACTAAAAACGAAAAACATTTCATCACGCATGTGCTTGCTTTTTTCGCCGCAAGCGATGGCATCGTGAATGAAAACCTTGCTACCAATTTTATGGAGGAAGTGCAGATTCCGGAAGCACGTTGCTTTTACGGATTCCAGATTATGATGGAGAATATTCATTCCGAAACCTATGCCTTGCTGATTGACACGTATGTAAAAGATGTGAAAGAGAAGGACCGTTTGTTTCATGCTATTGAAACAGTGGATTGTGTAAAGAAGAAAGCACAATGGGCTTTGAAATGGATTTCCAACGGATCATTTACAGAGAGGTTGGTTGCTTTTGCTGCCGTGGAAGGAATTTTCTTCAGCGGTAGTTTCTGTTCCATTTTCTGGTTGAAGAAACGCGGACTGATGCCCGGCCTCACGTTTTCGAATGAACTGATTTCGCGCGATGAGGGATTGCACTGCGAATTCGCAACGTTGTTATACAGCAAAATTCAAAATAAGCTTTCCAAAGAGCAGGTGTATGGGATGATCGGTGACGCTGTAGAAATAGAAAAGGAATTCATTGGCGATGCTTTGCCGGTTGACCTTATCGGCATGAATGCCAAGCTCATGAAGCAATACATCGAGTTTGTGGCCGACCGCTGGATTGTAGCCCTCGGTTATCCGAAGTTATACAATGCTTCCAACCCATTTGATTTCATGGAAATGATTTCGCTGCAGGGCAAAACCAACTTCTTCGAGAAGCGTGTAGGAGATTATCAAAAGAAAGGTGTGCTGGGTAATGAAAAGAAAATGGAAGTATCCGGTGACAGTGCGTTTTCGCTGATGGAGGATTTTTAAGGGAGTGGGGAGTAACGAGTAGCAGGACGCGAGAAAGTCATTAGTTGTTTGTCTTTAATTAATCTTCTGTAAGATGTTTGTAATAAAAAGAGATGGCAGAACCGAAACGGTAAAGTTCGATAAGATCACTGCCCGTATTGAGAAACTCTGTTATGGATTAGACCAGGAACATGTTGAACCCATCCTCGTTGCGAAGAAAGTAATTGAAGGAATTTATGATGGCGTTACCACAACGGAACTGGATAATCTTGCAGCGGAAACCGCTGCATCGATGACGGTGCGCCATCCTGACTATGCATCACTGGCATCCAGGATTGCTGTTTCCAACCTGCATAAGAACACGAAGAAGTCATTTTCGGGTGCGATGTATGATCTCTTCAACTATGTAAATCCCAAAAACGGAAAAAAGGCTCCACTGCTTGCTGAGGATGTGTTTGAGATCATCATGAAGCATACCGATGTGCTGGATTCAAGTATCATCTACGACCGCGATTTTCAATTCGATTATTTCGGATTTAAGACATTAGAGAAATCTTATTTGCTGAAGGTGGATGGCCGTATTGCCGAACGTCCGCAGCATATGTTCATGCGCGTCGCCATCGGCATTCACCGCAATGATATTGAAGCGGCGATTGAAACGTATAACCTGATGAGTGAACGCTGGTTTACGCATGCAACACCCACCTTATTCAATGCCGGCACACCGAAACCACAAATGTCATCGTGCTTTTTACTGACAATGAAGGAAGACAGCATTGAAGGCATTTATGATACGCTGCGTTCCTGCGCGCAGATTTCACAGTCGGCGGGTGGCATCGGTTTGAGCATTCACAACATCCGTGCAACCGGATCTTATATCCGTGGCACAAACGGAACTTCTAACGGTATCATTCCCATGCTCCGTGTATTCAATGATACAGCACGTTATGTTGACCAGGGCGGCGGAAAGAGAAAAGGATCATTTGCAATTTATCTCGAACCGTGGCATGCGGATATTTTTGAGTTCCTCGATTTGAAAAAGAACCATGGCAAGGAAGAGATGCGTGCCCGTGATTTGTTTTATGCGCTCTGGATTCCGGATTTATTCATGAAGCGCGTGAAAGAGAATGGTATGTGGCCGCTCTTCTGTCCGAATGAAGCGCCGGGACTTGCAGAAGTGTATGGTGAGGAATTCGAAAAACTTTTTACCACATATGAAGAAGAAGGCCGTGCCCGCAAGATGGTGAAAGCGCAGGATCTTTGGTTTGCCATTGTGCAATCGCAGATTGAAACCGGCACACCGTATATGTTGTACAAGGATGCCTGCAACAAAAAATCGAACCAGCAGAACCTTGGCACGATCAAGAGTTCCAATTTATGCACGGAGATCATTGAATATACAGCGCCTGATGAGGTGGCCGTCTGCAATCTTGCTTCCATAGCGTTGTCGCGCTTTATTAAAGACGGCGCGTTTGATCATCAAAAACTATTCGAGGTAACCAAGGTGGTAACCCGCAATCTCAATAAAATCATTGATGGTAACTTTTACCCGGTGGAAGCGGCCAGGCGTTCCAACCTGCGTCACCGCCCGATTGGTATTGGTGTGCAGGGGCTGGCCGATGTATTTATCCAGTTACGCATGCCGTTTGATTCACCGGAAGCGATCCGGCTGAACAAAGAAATTTTTGAAACGATATATTATGCCGCGGTCACTGCATCGAAAGATCTGGCTGCAGCAGAAGGAACCTATGAGACCTATGAGGGTTCGCCGATGTCGAAAGGCGTCATGCAGTTTGATATGTGGAATGTGACGCCGGGCGATCGCTGGGACTGGGATTTTCTCCGTGCAGAAGTGAAAAAGCATGGTGTAAGAAATTCATTACTGCTCGCCCCGATGCCAACAGCTTCCACTTCACAGATTCTGGGCAACAACGAATGCTTTGAACCTTATACATCCAATATTTATACGCGCAGGGTGCTGTCGGGTGAATTTATTGTGGTGAACAAGCATCTTTTGAAAGACTTAGTGAAACTCGGTATCTGGAACAATGCCTTGAAGAATAAAGTGATTGCAGCGAATGGTTCCATTCAAAACATTGCAGAGATTCCGCAAGCGATCAAAGACATTTACAAGACTGTTTGGGAGATCAAGCAAAAAGTGGTGATTGATATGGCAGCCGACCGCGGCGCGTTTATCTGCCAGTCGCAGTCGCTGAATTTATTCATGCAGGAACCGAGTGTGTCAAAAATCACCTCCATGCATTTTTACGGCTGGGAAAAGGGATTAAAGACAGGCATGTATTATTTACGTACCAAAGCAGCAACGGATGCCGTGAAGTTTACAGTGGAAAAGGAACATGTGGAATTGCCGCAAGCTGAAACGGAAGAAGCGGTGGCAGCGTATGCAACGGCTACAGCACCTGCCGCTGCTGCAGCTGTAGAAACGATTGCTGCCGTAAAGAATGATGTAGAAACAGAAGTAATCACTTATAAAGAAGGCGACGCCTGTGTGCTGGATGAGAATGGCAATTGCTTAATGTGCGGATCGTGAAGTGAGTATTTTTTGTTTTTTAGCAGAAGCGCGGTTGAGAGACTGCGCTTTTTTTATGTACGGGTATAAAGCGAAATTTTTTCGTCACCGTAATATCTGTAATATCGGAAGGCAAATGCAGGCAACTTATTTTTACAGGAAGCTGTGATAAGATAATTCAGCGTTCCGGTGCTTCTCAAAGCGGACGCAGGGGTATTCATAGGAATATTACATGTTATTTATTATATTTATATACTGCATATCAACTAAAGTAACCCGATCCTTCGTCAGTTCATGTACTTCTTTAACTCTTCGAAAAATTCTTCAAAAGCACCTGATTCGCGGTGAAGGATGAGATTATTTTTCGTATCAGTAAAAACCAAAGTAAAGTATTCATTGTCTTCAAAATCACTGAACCGGAATTCTTTTAATTCCGTCCATCCAAAACTTTTAACCGCCCCTTTGGTTTCCCTTTTTGAATTGAGCTGTTGAATGGAAAAAGCTGAGTCAGTCATGGTGAACCGGTAGTTTGCGGCAAGCGAATAATAGATATACATACCGCTGATAACGGATGGCAGAAAGAGGAACAAAATCCATGGAACCACGAGGATGACCGATTGCTGAATGAGGCTGTTCCAGTCGAGTAAAATGGAATGAAGGCTTTGCAACAGCCATGCATTCAGTAAGATGATGGTCAGCAAAGCCAAAGCAAACCACTGATAGGCTCCTGGTTTATGTGCCCGGAATTCGAATGTCATGCAACAATGTAAAGATGATTGTACTGAGAAAAAAATGATTGCTCCACATTTCAGCGTTCCGGACGGATCAACTGATCAGTATCGCCGGCAGCTCTCGCAGAATCAATGATGTGCTGAATGTGCCGGTATGTCGCCTGCAAGTCGAGGTCAATGCTGCTGACGGTTCCATTCACCAATACGACGAGCTGATTATTTCCATAGTGCCATTCCTCTGTTTTTGTCTGCAAGCCAAATGTATCTGTTGTAATACCTACCTGTATTACCGTATCGGGAAAACCAGCCGTTTCCAACACCTCGATATAACTCATGCCGTTATGGATGGCGGTCAGTTGACTGTCAGTGGAATTGCCGGCCGGCTGATTATTGCATGAAAAAAGCAGGCAGGCCATGCAGATGCACAGCATCGAATTCAGCATGAACCGCATTGCATGAAATTTTCGTGAATGAGCAGAAGCAAAAATAAGGAGCCTTTCATTGCTGACTGCCTCGCAGCATTAACGAAGCTGATGGAAGCCGTCATCATCAGAATCTCGGGCACGGCACATCAATGATGTTTCCGGTTGGTTTTTTATACCATCCGGTGTAAACGATAGAGAGTTCAAATGCGCCCTTTCCGCCCGACGCCGCTTTTAAAGAAGACGTATTAACATCGTAATTCAGCATGGCACGCCATTGTTCATACTGATAACCGATGACAGGAATCAACGCATCGCCGGCACGGCCGAATAATCCTGCAAACAACTGATTGGCGGAAACCGTATTTAAGGATAAGCCAACCATGCCTCCGGCAAGAAATTCATGGGCCTTTTTCTGCGACATATACATTAAGCTGGGATAGACATAAACCTGTTCGCTGATGCGGACGACAGCACCTGCATTCAGGGAAGGGCGGATACCCAGCCGGTTGGTGTTGTTTGTATAAAATGTTTCAACAGGCCGCAATAAATGATATAGCGCTATGCCTGAATGAAAGGAAAATTTATCTGAGCCGCTGTAAGCATACGAAACACCTGCATTCACATCTGCATAACTTGTTTGCTGTGCGGCATAATTTTCACCGGTAGGTAATCCGAGGTCGAAGCCGGCATCAGCCCATTGATTATCGAAATAGAATTTGGAGAAGTTCACCGATTTCTGGATAAATCCGGCCTGCAAGCCCAGAGAAAAAAGGCTTGTTTTTTCCTCATCAAAAGAAATATGATAAGCTCCGGATACCATCACCTTCGTCACCGAGAGGTCACCATCGCCGGCTTTATCGGAAACAAGGTATAGACCTGCTGAAAAATAATTGCGGTGCAGGAAATTTTTATTGAATGACAGGTCACCATAAAAATCAAATGACTTATACGGAATCGTTACACTGCCCCATTGCTGCCGGTAATTGAGTCCGGCACGATAATCTCCCGTGAAGTTACCGGTATAGGAGGGATTGATGGTGAGTGGTGTAGAGAAATACTGTGAGAAATGAATGTCTTGCGCGTGAAGCGAATGCATCACCGTTAATGTAAAAAACAATATGAAAGCGAAGCGTTTCATGATGGTTTCTGCTGGTAAGCCGGTTGGGTAAATGGTAAGCCGGCCATGCTTATCTTAATAAGGTTACATTACCGCTCTTCACGGCTGCTTTGCCATCGCTGAATGTTGCTGTTAAAGTCCACACATACACTTCCATTTCCTGCAACACTCCCTTATACACACCATTCCAGCCATTATTGATATTATTCGTTTCGAAAACCAATTCCCCCCAACGGTTAAATACCTTGAAGCCAAGTGTTTTTACATCTTGCCCGCGCACATAGAGTACATCATTTTGCCCGTCACCATTTGGCGAAAACGCATTCGGCACATCCACCACCGGAATGAGTCTTACCGTGATGAAAGTACAAACCTGGTCAGGGCAGCCACCATCGTTATTGGCCGTAAGGCATGCGAGATAATCGCCGCTCAACAAATAGGTATGTGTCGGATTTTCATCGGTGCTGCCGGTGCCATCGCCAAAATCCCAGTTGTAGAATGATGCACCGGTGGACTGGTTGAAGAAATGTACTTCAGAAACATAATCCTGGACTACGGTTGGGTCGGCCGTGAAAGCTGCATCAGGCGGATAAGGTAAAACAGTAACCGTGAAAAATGCAGTATCAAAAACATTGCATGCCGCAGGATCGCCGATCACAAGCATACCTTCATATGTTCCCGGCGTACTATAAGTATGTGTTGGATTCTGCTCAGCCGATGACTGCCCGTCACCAAAAACCCATGAGAATGTAATACCACCGTAACCGGTGTTTGAGAAATTGACAGTGAACGGCGGGCAACCGAAAAAGTCAGTATTGCTGAGTTCCGCAATCAATACATGCGTGTAGTCAATCACCTGTTCAATGGTATCAAACTGGTTGCAGGATAAAGGATCGCTTACGATGAGTGAAGCAGTGTACGCGCCGGGCACAGTATAAGTATGACTGGTGTTTTGACCGGTGGCACTCGTGCCGTCTCCAAAATCCCAGAAAAAAGAAGTGATGATGCCCGTGGTGGAAGCATTGAAATCTACTTTCAATGAGTCGCAATAGTCGGTAAGTGTTGTGTTGAAGCTGGCATTCACGGTAGTATTGTAAACGACCACGGTAGTGTAAGCGGTATCCACCGGCACACAGGCCGTAGGATCCGTTGCTATCAGCATCACCTGGAATGTTCCGGTATCGGTGAAAACATGTGTTGGCGTAGTTTCGGTAGAAGTAAACCCATCGCCAAAATCCCAGAAATAATCCGAAGCATTCACGCTGTTGTTGGTGAAGCTCACGTTGAGCGGAACACAACCGGTGGCTGTTGGAAAAGCGGCGAGGTCGGCGGTAACGACAAATAAATTAATCTCCATCTTGAAACCGAGCTCATTACAATTGAAGCTGCCGTTCACTTCACTGAGTGCTCCGGTGGTGGTGGGTGTAAGTGAAGTTCCGCCGCATCCTGCGCAAACGGCCTGGTAAACGATTCCGTTTTTATCAAACCTGCTGGTGCCGCCATCTACATGTTCTGTTGCCAGGTCACTGCCGGGCGCACTGTAACCTCCGAAGTAGGTGGCATACATCAGCTGCGTCATATTCTTTTTAAACACGGCGAGATAGAAATCATTACCGTCAGTAGTGGCTTGCATGGCATTCAGGGTGAGTGGCATGTTGAGCATATTCATTGAAAACTGCGGCCATCCGCTGAATACATCACCGCCCCAGCCGGAGATATAAATATTTTCGCATGTGTCAACAAGGAATGCGGTAGGCGATATATTGGGTGCGCCGTTGCCGTTTCCAAAAACAGTGGAGTAAACAGTTGTTGCCAAAGTTGGATCCAGTTTATGAATGAACTGTCCGCTGTTGGCATTGCTGTAAACTCCGCCCGAAACAGGATAGTTACCTGCAGTCTGCCCGAAAAAATAAGCATTGGCCGACTTGTCAAGCTTGATAAAATAGACCTGGTCTGCAGACGGTGTACCTATAAAAGAAGATTGTAACAAAGCGGTGCCGGTACTATTGATGTGCGCCACAAATCCGTCAGAGGTGCCACCCAGGTAATTGCTGTGCAAAGCGAGTGCTGTTGACGGGAAATCGGTGCTCATGGTTCCGCCGCATGTATATACTTCGTTGTTGTAAACATCGAGTGAATAGCAGGCATCTTCATCATTGCCGCCAAGATAGGAAGACCATAAGAGGGTTGAAAGATCAGCGCTCAGCTTGAATACGCATCCATCCTGAGCGCCACCGCTGCCTGGCTGAAAGGCGCCGGCTGTTACCGGGAAGTTGGAAGACCTGGTGCAGGTGGCAACATATACATTGTTGTTTTCATCGGCAATAATTTCACCGCGGGCATCATCGCCGTAATTCACTTTCAGCTTTCCCTGCACCGGTTCTGATGCATTATAATTCACACCATCATCTCCGCTTCCGCCAATATAAGTGCTGGCCAGCAGTGCATTACCGGCAGCATTAATTTTTGATACCACGATGTCGGCGGCACCGTTGGCGACTACATCGTATGAACCTGCAACGGCAGGAAAGTTGTTTGAATAGGTTCTTCCGTAGATCAACAGGTTGCCATTGTTATCTACAAACAAGCTGTGCGGCGTTTCATTGCTGCCGCCGCCGAGGTACGTTGACCAGATCATCGCATTGCCTGCCGCTGAGATTTTGGTAATGCCCATGTCGCTGGCATATTGCGAGGTGTTATTGATGCCGCCACCATAGTTAATCTGAATGGCGCCTGTGCTAACCGGGTAACCGGCGCTGTGCACCAGTCCGCCGAGGTACATGGCGCCGGATGCATCATATGTGGCGGTAAATCCAAAGTTATCAGCTGAACTGCCGGTATAGGTGGAGAAAATCAGGGTCGGGTCGATGATTAGCGGAAGCGTGTGATCATAATTCTTGTTGATGCTGAAAGTCAGGAGATCTCCTTTCAGTTGAAACTTGCAGGCGACTTCATGTTTAAATCCATTCACTACCTGGTATGCATAAGGTTTTTGCTCTGTGAAATTGCCGACGGAAGTGCTTATCAACAGATTTCCGCCCTGCAGCGTTAGCTGGTCGGCACCCACATATTGTATCTGTATTTGCCCGGCATCTGCATACGGTTCAACCACCAGGTCATATTTCAGGTTGGGACCGAAGGCATACACATTCATGTCAATGCCTTTATAGAGTTCATCATAAGTTACCTGTGCATAATCTCTCACACCTGTGGCCCAGCGGGAAGGATCGTTGCCAATGAAATAGTTATAAAAGCCGGAAGAAGGGGAAGCAGCTGAGGTGATCACATCAGGATTTGCATCCACGAATATTTCCTTAAAGGCATGTGCATGGATGGTGAACCGGGACGTATCATGCTGATGATGCACTTTTTTGAGATCATCGGGATTAAAGAAGTAATAAGTAAAAGTGTTTTTTTCGAGGAAAAGATCACCGGCCCATACTTTGGCGTTATAAAGTATCTTATCATCCCATTGTCTTTTGTTTTCTATGAACCGCAACTGACCTGAAGGAGTCACCGATGTCGGATAATCCATGGCATGCAGCAGCTGTGTTGATAGTAACACGAATAAACAGCAAGTTGCCACCGGCGATGTAAAATACTTCATTGACTAAAATTATAAAGAATAGACCAGTTTAGAAATTTAAGTGTTGCATACGGGCAGAGGAACATTATTACCGCATAGAGCGGAACAGCGTGTCATTAGGTTTTAGCTTGTCGCATGCCCCCTTGAATGTCTGCAATAATCAGGATGTTTGTCGAATGAGATAGCTCCAACCCGTTCAGGTTTCCATGGATGCAATCAGGTATAAGCAGTGTTGCATAATTTTGCGACATCCGTGTTTATTAAAAAAGCAGCGAAGATCTTTGATGGCAGCATGCATAATTCGCCAACAGCATGCCGGAGGTTGTAATCTCTTTCATGCATGCTGAAGGTCATGAACCGGTGATTTCTGCTGCGATCGGTTTTCCGATAATTCTGCTATTTTTACCAGCAATCAAAAAAATAAATCATGCCTGAAACTGCCATTAAAAGGGGACATCCCAAAGCACTGTACATTTTATTTTTTACCGAGATGTGGGAACGTTTTGGTTATTACCTGATGGTTGGGATATTCCTTTTATACCTGATCGATCCTACGGGAAGCGGCGGTAAAGGGCTTGACAATGCCAACGCTGCAGACATCGTTGGTTCCTTCATCGCATTGGTGTATCTCACCCCATTCATCGGCGGACTGATCGCAGACCGTTTTCTCGGCTACCGTAAATCCATTATGATTGGCGGCTCGCTGATGGCAATTGGCTACCTCGGAATGTCGATGCAGGGTGACCTGGCCATGTACATTTCACTCTTGTTTATTATTGTAGGCAACGGATTTTTTAAACCCAACATCTCCACGTTGCTGGGTAACATTTATACGGAAGAGGAGCTGAAACCAAGAAAGGATGCAGCTTATGGAATATTCTACATGGGGATTAATATCGGAGCATTCTTCTGCAACTTCGTGGCAGCGTACCTGCGTAACTACTACGGATGGGGTTATGCATTTGCTGCGGCCGGAGTAGGTATGATACTGGCGCTGATCATTTTCGGGCTCAACTATAAAGATCAGCATATAGTGAGTGGAGATGTCAAAAAGCCATTACAAAAGGAAGATATGCCGATCAGCAAAATCATGACTTCTGTTTTTCTCCCGGCTATTCTCGCCGGTATACTCGGGTGGAACATCAGTGCCATCCTCGGTAATACCATATTCGGCACAAAATCAAATGATGCATTTATGTTTGCCTGTGTACCGATCATCATTTTTTATGGCGGACTGCTGATACGTGCGTCTAAGGAAGATAAGCGCGGCCTCGGAGCATTGCTGGCTTTCTTCTCCGTATCTATCGTTTTTTGGGTCATTTATAATCAAAACAGTACGGCGCTTACGATTTGGGCTGATACTTATACTGACAGGAGTATGTCTGAATCAGGTGTAGCCTGGACCAAGCCATTTGGCATGTTACAGACGGTAACTTCCGACTCTGTGCAAGTCACCAAAGTAGATCAATATTTTGCGGCCGTGCTCGATGAAAAAGGAAACACGATTCAGACAAAAGGGGTTGATCAGTATCTATTGAACCTTCCGAAAGAACAATGGCCCGCAAAAGGGACAGAACAAAAACTGCTCTCACCTGAATTGTTCCAGTCTATCAATCCGTTTTTCATCGTATTTTTTACACCGCTTATCGCCGTTTGGTTTTTCGGATGGTTGCGGAAAAGAAAGAAGGAACCTTCTACACCGGCCAAAATTGGTATTGGCATGGTCGTGGCCGGACTTTCATCGCTGATGATGGTGTTTGCAGTAATGTCAACCAATATTTACGAGAATAAATCACACATGCTTTGGCTGATAGGAACCTATGCCATCTTCACCATTGGCGAATTGTTGATCAGCCCGATCGGCTTGTCGATGGTTTCAAAGCTGGCACCGCCGCGACTCACTGCACTGATGATGGGTGCATGGTTCCTTATTAATTCCATCGCCGGTAAAATATCAGGGCTCATGGCCACCTTCTGGGATAAGTTTCCTGATAAGAAAGACTACTTCCTCATCCTGTTTGTTGCTGCCATGATTGCCGCAGTCATTCTTTTCAGCATGGTTAAATGGCTGCGTGAAGTGGTGCGGGAAAAGACAGGAATGGATTAGGCCCTCTCTTTATCATGCTATTGCCAATGACGCTTTCATAGGAGGCGTCATTTTTTTTGTAGTCACTGCATTTGCTTCAATGCATGCTATAAAGCGGACAATTGCCTGCCTCCCGATCTGCTTTGGCAACAAAACAGGTGAATGACTGTCGTAGTGCGGTCAATTTGCTGCACAATCAGTTTATTACCACCCTTACACCTTCCGAATGATTTGTAAATTCAGGAGCATACATGCATTGAACGGTAGTGATGCCATTGGAAAAATCGCCCTTCAGCTGTACGCGCAATGGATATTCAAATACATAAGTGCCTTTCGGTAAATGGTTGAAGAAGAAATTGGTGCTGGCATCTTTCGTCTCTTCATAATATCCCAATCCATCCTGCCAACTGTAATCACTCAGCACATTGATGGGTTCGAAACATGCAGCACGCTGATCTTTCATGTGCACGTACTCCATATCGCGGTCTGCATGGAGTTCGATGCGCACCTTTACCAGGTCGCCGGGCTTCAGGCGTGTTGCTGCGGTAACTGATTCAAGTACGGGGCCGGCAGCCGTATTGCGTTGTATAAATAATTTCTTTTGCAGTGAAAGCGGTGTGCTAATGCCATTCGTGGATGGAGTGATCTTATCGAGCTGCTCAAAATACTGCCAGTACACAGCACCCCAGCTGATTCCATTCGGCCCTTTGCGCGACACTTTTATTTCGCCCATCTGCGGTTGAATATCTTTTTCCTGCCAACTGTATTTATAATATCCGGTGCCGGCTTCGGAAGACTGCGATGACAGGTCAACGATCGTTTTGCCAAGCGATACGGTGATGGCAGGTTGTGCATCCAGCCATGAACTTCCGCGAAGCAGCAATGCATAGACGGCTTCGGCTGTTGCTTTCGTTGTTTTCCAGTTATTGGTTTGTTTTTGTTTCAGTAGGAAGCTTTTCATGTTATCAACCGAAACGGCATCTCCGGTAATTTCATCGAATGCTTCAATGAGTAATGCCTGTGTTTCAATGGGTGCCTGGTGCCAGTAATAACCGCCACTGTTGCTTTTCCAATACATACCGAGTTCTTCCTGCGTAATGGAGTTTTCTTTAAGCGACCTGATAATGGCAGCAGGTGTTTTTTTATCATTCATTCTGAAGAGGGCGAGTGCCACCATACCCTGCGCATAAATGCCTTGCTTCATCCAATACTGCTGTGCCTGCGACTGATAGTAATCGAAAGCCTTTTTGTTTGCCGCGCTCACGGCCATGTCGGTAAAAAAGCTGCGTGCATACAAATACTGTGCAGTGAGATAGCTGAAATTATTCTGATCCGGTTTAACATGATGACGGAGCAGCTCTTCATATTCTTCCTTTATCCTTTCATCAAGATATGGAACAGCCAGCGACAACATGCGTTGCGTCCGGTCATTTTCCTTCAGGGCGTTGAGGCGTTGCAAATGGCCTATGCCGGTTACAATATATTGTGTGATATAACGATCATCGGGCCCGCCTGCAAACCACGACCAGCCACCATTGGTCATCTGCAATTGTTCAAGCTTTGATAACGCTGCATCCATTTCCCCGCTCATCCTATTCATTTCAAAAAGGAGGGCAATCCTCTTTTTGCTATCAGATTCATCATTTGCCTGCATCACCCACGGTGTTTCCTGCAGCATCATTGTTTTCAGCTCCTGGTTTTTTTCTAGGTTCGAAAGGAAAGCATCAGTGGGCAGATTTTTCCACGTATCAAATACCTGCTGTATCCGCGGAGTGCTCTTTACGATACTGCTTGCCAGCGCATTGGCATAGAATCGGTTGAATGTTTGTTCTGAACATTGATAAGGATATTCCATCATATACGGTAATGCCTGCACCGCATACCAGGCCGGGTTACCGGTGAATTCAAGGGTGAGCTTGTGATTTTTGATGGTGGAAGAAGCACCTGATTGAAGAAGTTTAGTAAAGGAATAGCTTTTGCTTTGATTACCGCTGATGTTCAATGGCAGACTTTCCGTAACAAGCATGCGGTTCGATAATACGGGTAATATATTTTCTTCACCATCTGATTGCTGCCCGGATGTTGCCATTACCCTATAGCTAACAGCTTCTATTCCTTCAGGGATTTTGATTGTCCACGTTAACGCGCTGCTTTGATGTTTTGCTGCGCTGAATTTTATTACAGGATTGCTGTTTTCAAATGGTGCGTCCACAGGCCGCATGCTGATTGCATCAAACAGTTGCAGGGTGGCTGTACCACTCAGATCTTCGTTTGAAAGATTGGTAACCTTAGCGGTAAAGGATAGCTGATCGCCTTCGCGGAAAAATCTGGGTGCGTTCGGAATCACCATAAAGTCTTTCTGCGTGACCAGTTCCTTGGTGATCATGCCATACTGCAAGTCAGTGGTGTGTGCAAAGCCCAGCAGTTTCCATCGTGTAAGGGCTTCGGGTATGGTGAAGCTGATGATGACAACGCCGGTGGAGTCGGTTTGCAGTTGTGGAAAGAAGAATGCCGTCTCCTGCAGATTTTTCCTGATGAGGGAAGCAGGTTGTTCCGCCGCCTTCCCGCCCGGTTGAACGGCATTGGCATTTGAATCGGCGACCTCCTTCCTTTTTTCCATGTCGCCGTCTTCCGCTTTTTCCGCCATCATCGGCATAGCATAAAGAATATCGGAGCGCCGCAGGTAGTCATATCCCATATTATATCCAAACCAGTTCAGCCGGTCGTAAACCGGCGAGTGATAAGAAAGAGAAGCTGACCAGCCGGGAGCATACAACTCAGCATTATGCGTCCCGAAACAATTACCGCCTTCCCAATTGGAAAAGGGGTAATAAATATTTTCTATACTGAAGGGCCATGTATGCGGTTTGAAGGCATCAAGCGATGCGTCATACAATGAGGCTACAATTTCTGCAGCCACAGCTTCTCCGCGGTAACCGGAAATCCTGATTTTCCACTGTTCGCTTTGTCCGGGTAATAATTTGTTGCGGAAAGATTCAAACTCAAGTTTAAGTTCCTTATCGGTATAAGGTACATTAATGGTCCTGCTGAATGAATACACTCTTCCATGCCTGATGGTGAGGGCATTGATGTTCACACCGCCCTTCATCTCCTCCGATACCGGCAGCGAGAGCGATTGCTTGCCTTTCTTCACCAGGATAATTTTTCGTTCCTGCAGATTTTTTGCCTCCACCTCGAAGATCACGCGGATATCTTTTTCTGATGTGCCAAGCTGAAACGGTACAATACTTCCTACCTCAGCTTCTTTCGGCAATTCTGAAAACCAGCACGACTGCGGCAGGGCAAGGTTTTTATCTTTGGCACCTGACACGGTAAAATATTTCTTCACCGTGACAGATTCACCATAACGGTCCTGTGCCTGTAAAGCCAGCTCGTATTTGCCGGCCGGTAGATTTGCCGGCAGCGTTATGAATCCTGAAATGGCAGTATTGAAAGTTTGCGATGATACGGCAAGTTGTTTCTCCCAGGTTGTGTAGTCATCTTCATTGTCGTAAACATCCGCTGGAAACAGGCGGTAGAATACATCTTTGGTCATCACAAACTGATCGGGCCGTTTCCACAACCTTTCGCGGAATATTCTGCCTGGCTGCACCAAATGCGAGATGACAACAGTGCCCTGCGCCGGTTCAAAGAAACCATTCAGATTTTCGCTTTTAATCGCAATTTGACTGACCGAATCAGCGGAAACATTTTCAGGAATTGCTGCATCAACATTGATGGAAACATAGCCAATGGTAACCACTGTTTCCGCGCTGCGTGTTTCTCCCATGATGTCTGCCACTTCGGCTATCACTCGGTAATCAAACTGTGGCTTTTCAGCAGCAGGAATTTTCAGATCAGGAATGGCAGGGAAGGAGATGGTGAAGGCGCCGCTGGCGTCGGTAACGGTGGTGCCGCTGCTAATCTCCATCGCTTGTGTATACTGGCTGGAGCTTACACGTTTACGGCCATAGTACCATATTGGAAACCTGGCTTGCCGCACGACACGGTAACTTACCGCTGCTCCATCTATGTTGGCGCCTGCAAATGATTTTGCCATTGCAACCACTTTTACAGTGTCCTTCAGTCGCCAGCTTCTTTGCAGCGTATCAAACATTACTTCGAACCTTGGCCGCTTATACTCTTCAACGGAAACTTCAACGCTGCCGGATGCATTGCGAATGCTCATGCTGCCATTGAGGCTATTTACAGGCGCGGTGAATGTTCCCTGGAAGCTGCCGAATTTATTTGTCACGAGGTCGAGTGCGCTCACTTTTTGGCCATTCACATCTATCAGCTCCACAACAGAACTGAAGTTTGATTTCAATATGTTCTTATCGTTTTCATTTTCGAGCACGATACCTTTGAAATGAATTGCCTGTCCGGGACGGTAAACAGACCGGTCTGTAAAAAAGATGGTGCGGGTAATTTTCTCTTTAACTGCGTTGTTGCGGTAGAGATAGAAATAGTCATCTGCCAAAAGTTTATCCTCGCCAGTTGTAAATTCAATCCTGAAATTACGACCGCCTGTTGTTGCAGGAATTTCAAAATAACCTTGTTGATCAGTAGTATAACGGCCTTCCTCGCGGAACCGGTAACTACGGCTTTGCTGATCATACTGTTGCGATAAAAGCTTTGCCTCCACCTTGGGCAATGGCTTTCCTGATTCACGGTGCAAAACATATACACTGTAATGATCCTTGTATCGCTTCGTGATATATCCGATGTTGGAAACAGTGGTAGCGGCTTTAGCAATACCTCCATCCAGCAAAGAAAAACCGGCAGTGGAAGAGCATAATATGATGTAGTTGCCCAATGGCATTGCGGGTATCTTTATTTCCGCAGCATGTGATTGATAATCTCCCGGATCAGTAAATGATTGCATCCACGATTGCAGCACGGGCTGCCGGAGGTATTCCGTTATCATTTTCTCCGCATCAGCTTGCTGTGCCCGTTCTTCCATTGCCGGCGTGTTGCGTATGATCCTGAAATAAACGGAGTCAGTGTTTTGATATTCAGCCAGGGCGCGGAAAGGTTCGTCCGGCAGGTTCACGCTTTCGACGGTGAGCGAAATATTTTTCTGCAGTATGCCCGAACGCAAAGCACGGCAGTCATCTGCCGCTGCCGATGCAGGGAATTTTGATATTACCCTGTCACAGTAGCGCATTGCCGTTTGCTTGTCAAATTGACCAACCGTGATACGCGGCGGCTGATAGTTGCTGCTGTGTTCAACAAAGTATTGGGCAATGGTAAAAGAAACAGCACCACTTGCCGAATCATTGGAAAAGCGGTTTTCCAGTTGTTGCAAACCGCTCAGGTAAAGAGAATCTTTAAGATCATGTACACTATTTGATCGCAGCAACTGAAATCGCTTGAGGTCGGCATCAATCAGCGCAGCCGTATTTTTTTCTTTACTGTGAAAAGCAAGCAAATGTTGCAGAATGAGCAGCGCCTGGTATTTTCCGGATGTGGTATCAACGGTGGTAAAGTTGAGTGTGATAAATTTTTCATAGGGCTGGAAGGGTTCTTCACCGGTGATTTCAAACTTATAGGCGGGCAGCGTAACATAAGCTTCTTCATTGGTAAAAAAATCCAGTGCACGGTGAGCGAGAAAGTCATACAAGGTAGGACGCAAAGATTCCGGCATATTGCCTTCTTCCAAAATCGCAGCAAATGGTGTGATGGCAGTCTGCTGTAAAGAGTCAGCATGCAGCAACGATGCGGTGTACAACGCTGTAGCCCGTTGTACAATATGCGGAAGGTCCCAGGTTGCCACTCCTTGCCCGTTTTGATCTGACAGCTGTGTCCGTTCTGCAAACGTCCAGCGATTTTGCTGGTAATAGCTCCAGTACAGTTCTGCCGCGGCAGATTCAAGAATATTCCTGGCGGGAAACTTGCTTTCGCTGATGGCCTTTTCAAATGCCTCCAGGGCTTTTTCACCTTCTCCTTCTTCCAGCACGTCTTTATATTTTACCGTATAGATCAGCGACTTTACCAATTGTGGTGCATTATCCGATTTCAAGGCTATCGAATAGATGGTATTTACTTTTTCCAAAGCCGATTTGGTCAGTCCCTGTGATTCGAGCGCGTCCACTTCCCTCCATAATTTTTCATATGTATCATAGCTGATCACAGGTGTTACGGTTTTCCATTGGTTTCCAAAAGCAAACAGTAATGCCAGGTTAAGCAATAACAGGACAATGATGATAAATACAGTTTGCGAAGTTGACTGAAGCAGTGAACGGTAATGCATAAATGAACGGGTGAAGATTTGAATGATTGCCACAACTTTTGATAGAACGAGGCAGCTTGAAGATGCGGCAAAACCGGCGATTCCATAACTGGAAAGCTAATGAATCGCCGCTATCTTTTGCCTGACCATCGTTTCAAAAACAGCGTAATCGCCTTCGCTGAAATTTTCTTTAGGGAAGATGTAAAACATTTTTTCCGATGGATAAAGCAGGATCATGTCTGTGGCAATGAGTGCCTTTTTCAGTTCCGTCCATGGCATGTCATAGGTGTTTTCATGCACAGACAGATGGATGGATTCATCATTTACCGATATGTCAAATGGTTCATGATAATCCTTAAGCCGCTTGTACACCCTGGTTCCGGTTGTCTTCATCAGCCGGTAATAGATGCCAATGACGAGCAGGCCTGAAAGGAACAATGAAAAACTCAGGAAACGGTTACCATCTTTTCCAAGAATGAGGAACAACAGTAATCCGGCCCATACAGCCAGGAATCCCATGATCAGTGGCAGCCGCGACTGGAAGAGAAAGAATTTTTTGTAGTGCAGTGAGTGAGCACGTTGCAGAATGGCAGGGGAGTATTGAAAACGGAAGTGCATGGATAAAAACAGCCGGGTGATTGGTGGTTGGATACAGGCGCTTCAGCAGGTCATCGCGCGCTGTTGCAATGACAGGTATTGAATAGCCTGACCGGAAAGTGCAAATTTCTCAAAATTCATTTAACAAGCCGTAACCAATTGGTCAGATATTCAATGGGCTGGCTTTAATGTGATTGTTGCAACAGCCTGCTGCCAACACACTCTTAATTTGCACTAACTTCACCGAAAAAAAATATGAACGGAGAAGCACGGACAGAAATAAGTGAATTAGGAGAATTTGGACTGATCAATTACCTGACAAAGAATATTGAACTGGTGAATGAGTCAAGTAAGACCGGCGTGGGAGATGATGCAGCGGTAATTGCTTTTGAGGAAGGAAAACAGGTAGTGATCACCACCGATATGCTGGTAGAAGGCATTCATTTCGACCTCATGTATGTGCCGATGAAGCACCTGGGTTATAAATCAGTAGTAGTTAACCTGTCAGATATATATGCGATGAATGCAACGCCCAGGCAGATCATCGTTTCCGTTGCATTGAGCAACCGGTTCTCCCTCGAAGCGATCCATGAATTGTATGAAGGCATCTATTTAGCGTGTGCAAAATATGGAGTTGACCTGGTAGGTGGTGATACATCGTCCAGCCTGAAGGGATTGGTGATCAGCATTACCGCAGTTGGTGAAGCCGATCCGGAAGATGTGGTGCTGAGAAGCGGTGCGAAAGAGAATGATTTGCTGTGTGTAAGCGGCGACCTGGGAGGCGCTTATGTTGGTTTACAGCTGCTGGAACGTGAGAAAAGAGTTTACCTCGAGAATCCCGGAGTACAGCCTGATCTCGAGAATCAATCCTATATAGTCGGCCGTCAACTTAAGCCGGAAGCACGCAAAGATATCACCGAGCTTTTTAGGTCACTTCAGCTCAAACCCACATCCATGATTGATATCTCCGATGGACTTTCGTCAGAGATTCTTCATTTATGTGAGTCATCGCAGCTCGGTTGCATGTTGTACGAGTCGAAAATTCCGGTTGCTGAAGAAACGTATAATATGGCGCTCAAATTCAATCTCGACCCGGTGACCTGTGCATTAAGCGGTGGTGAAGATTATGAATTGTTATGCACGATTGCGCCTGCTGATTTTGAAAAGGTGAAAAACAACCCTGATATTTCCGTTATTGGCCACATGACTGACAAAGAGAAAGGTGCAGTGCTGATTACGAAGGGTAACAATGTGCATCCGCTGACGGCACAAGGATGGAATGCCTTCAATAAAAGGTAATCGCCTTGTAAAGCTGATTTGCAGCACTTGGCAGTTTAGCTTTCACAATCTTGTAAAAGGCTGATGGCTGATATTGCAAAATCTTTTCCGCTTGTTTTTACCTTCATGTTTTCATCTATTGCAGGAAGATCAGATTGCTTTTAAAGGCAAATTAAGCGGCATATAAATCTCTTCATAAAAATTGACCAGTTGATATGTACAACCTTCCGTATTTTAAAGAAGCAGACAAGGATGTGCTGCTGCAGTTTTTGCATGACTATCCGTTTGCATTTTTAACAGGGAGTTTTTTAACCGGCAGGCCGGTGGCAACACAGGTTCCGGTGCTTATGGAAGAACGCGACGGCCATCTTTACCTGCAGGGCCATATTATGCGGAACACAGATCATCACAAAGCTTTACTGGAGAATCCACAGGCGCTTGCAGTTTTTTCAGGTCCGCATGCTTATGTCAGCGCAGCATGGTACACCAACCCGTCTATTGGTTCTACCTGGAATTATATGAGCGTTCATGCAGCCGGTAAAATATCTTTTCGGCCGGAAGAAGAATTAATATCGTTGCTGAAAAAACTCACGCTCCGCTTTGAAGGTAATGATCACAGCTCACCGACTGTCTATGACAATCTTCCGCCGGAATTCCTTAACAAAATGCTGCCCGCCATTGTGGCTTTTGAAATCAAGGTGGAATCGTTCGAACATGTGTTTAAGCTGAGCCAGAACAGGGATGAAAAAAGCTACCGCAATATTATCAGCCGTTTGGAACAACAAAGTGGCAGCAGTGCATTGGTGGCGGCTGAGATGAAGAAGAGAATGGATAAGCTGTTTCCACCCGGCACTGCATGGGATGCCACTAAATTTTTATCCTGAACGGGCCGGTGCTTCGGTTGCTGCTCCATTTTCCCGTTTGGGTGAAAGATTTTCCTTTTTGAATAGCCTGATCACTATACACTATGCTCATCTTTGCAGGCGACGTAGTTAAAAATGTTTTGCCCATGATCAAGAAGTTTTCCGCCATTTCAATCATCATTTCCATTGTTGCAATCGTATATTCCTGCAGTAAGCTGGAACCTGCGGCACCTATAGCTGACGAAGCGTTGGATGCTCCGCTTGATGGACTTACTTACACTCAATACCAAATCTTTAATGAAGGTGCAGCAGAATTTGACGAGGTGTATCATACAGAGACAGGGCTCGGGCCGGTGTTCGTAGCTACCAGTTGCGCATCCTGCCATACCGGTGACAATCGCGGCCACCCTTTCACCATACTAACAAGGTTTGGGCAGGTTGATGCAACAGGCAATCAGTTCTTAGCCATGGGCGGCCCTCAGTTACAGAATCATGCTGTACAGGGACATATTGCTGAGCAAATTCCTGTCAATGCAACCGCATCCAAATTCATTGCTCCCATTGTCAGCGGTATCGGATTCCTGGAACTTGTTTCAGATGCGGATATTATAGCAATGGCCGATGCCAATGCGAATCATCCTGATGGCGTACGCGGACATCCTAACTGGAATGATATCCCATCCTACGTAGTACCGTTTCAAAATGCTATCACTAAAGACGGAAAGTATATATGCCGTTTTGGTAGAAAAGCCAGCACCTATAACCTGCATCAGCAGACCGTGCAGGCATTTAATCAGGATATGGGAGTAACCACATCTTTTCTTCCCTTTGACCCATTCAATTACCTGGAAGGCATTGATCCGGTGCCGGCTGCCGACCCTGAAATTACTGATGAAAGTGTCAATGCAGCGGTCTTTTACCTGCAGGCATTGCAGACACCATTTCAGCGAGATCAGCAGGATGGTGAAGTGATGGCCGGGAAAAATATCTTCATCAATACAGGATGTGAGGCCTGTCACAAGCAAACACTGAAGACCGGTTATTCGCCGGTTGAACCGCTTGCCTACCAGGAATTTCATCCTTACACCGATTTGCTGTTGCATGATATGGGCAGTGATCTCGACGATGGATACACCGAAGGCAGTGCCACCACTGCCGAGTGGAGGACGCCACCACTGTGGGGACTTGGTTTGGCGCGGGACGCACAGGGCGGAGATCTTTTCCTCATGCATGATGGAAGAGCGCATTCAATAGAGGAAGCTATTTTGATGCATGGCGGAGAAGCACAGGTAAGCAGGAACAGGTATGAGTTGCTCACGCAGGCTGACAAAGATGCACTCTTAAAATTCCTCGAATCATTATAGTGATGCAGCGGAGACAATTCATCAAAACATCATGCTTGGCCTGTTTGAGTGGCATCGCACTTTCATCGCTGCTGGAGAGTTGTTCCGCAACCAGTTACATAACTGGAACAATCAGTGGTGATGCTTTAATTGTACCATTGACTGAATTTCAGCTGATCAAAAACGGACAGGTGCAATTCAGAAAATACCTGGTGGTGCAAAACAATACCCTCCAATTTCCAATATGCATTTACCGCCTCAGTGAAGAAAGCTATTCGGCACTGTGGATGCAATGCACGCACCAGGGAACGGAGCTGCAGGTTTTTGGCGACAAACTGCAATGCCCTGCGCATGGTAGTGAATTCAGTAATACAGGAAAGGTAGAGAGTGCGCCGGCCGCTTCAAATCTGAAATCATTCAAGGTGCTTATTGAAGATAAACAGTTAAAAATACTGCTGACATGAAGAAATTTATTCTCATCGCCGCTGTTTTTGCTTTGATCGCTGAACAGGCATTTTCACAAATTGATTCAACGCTGTTAAGAAGAGTGGCAACCGATACTGCCAAAGCAGGTATGAACATGGATGCGATCTATGACCGCCCGTTTCTGCATATCAGCAATACGCCGGTATCAATCGGTGGCTATGCAGAGATCAACTATCAGCATCTCAGCACCGACGGTGTATCGGACGGACATGAATTTCAATTCCGCAGGATGAGCCTGATGATCGCATCAAGTATCACCAAACGGATAAAATTTTTGTCGGAGATAGAATTTGAAAATGACAAAGACGAACAGCTGGAAGGCAGCGCTATGGAAATAGGCATTGAATATGCCGCCCTTGATTTTGAATTTCATCCATTGTTTAACCTGCGGGCTGGTATAGTTATTAATCCCATCGGCGGCTTTAATCAGAACCATGACGGACCTAAATGGGAATTTACCGACAGGCCCATCGCATCAACACAAATGCTGCCGGCAACTTTCAGCAATGCTGGATTTGGTTTCTTTGGCAAGCGTTATTCGCAGCAGTGGATGTTTGGTTACGAATTTTACCTGACGAACGGCCTGGATAATACCATTATTGATAATGACCTCAACAAAACGTATGTTCCGCATGCGAAGGAAAACCCGGCAAGGTTCTCCGCCAGTAACAGCGGTGAGCCCATGATAACCGGTAAACTGGCGGTGCGAAATAATAAGGTCGGTGAACTGGGCCTTTCCTGGATGGGAGGCGTATATAATAAATATCAGCAGGATGGTGTCATGATCGATGAAAAGCGCAGATGTGACATCGTTTGTATCGATTTTAATACCACGGCTCCCAAACTGAATACCGCTGTAACCGGTGAATTTGCCTGGGTATTCGTGCAGGTACCCAAAGACTATTTTGAACAGTTCGGTACCAGGCAAAGTGGCGGATTCATTGATATAGTACAGCCGGTTGTTAAAAAACGAATGCTCGGCTGGGAGAATGCTGCTATTTATATAGCGCTGCGTGCTGAATACGTTGACTGGAATATTGGAACATTTAAAGATACCGGCAGAAACATCGCCGATGATCTCTGGAGCCTTATGCCGGCTATCAGTTTTCGTCCCACGCCACAAACCGTAGTGCGGTGGAACTATCGTTTCATGAAACAGCAGGACATAGCAGGCAATCCTCCTGCTACTACAGGCGGATTTATCATCGGCATTTCTTCCAACTTCTAAAAGGTCTGCACTCCCTCACGGCAGGCAAGATATTGCTGCCGGCCAATCGCATGAACCCATCTTGTTGGCAGCATTGAAAAATCTGTAATGCATTTTTTCAAAAATCATCAATCCTGGCGGAATGACATAAGAAAGGTGAATAGCATGCATCCGTTGGAGAAATATAATAGGAAGCAGCCGCTATCATTTCATTTCCTAATTTAGCCTTTCAACAATGCTTTATGTACCGAAGGGTAGCTTCATTGCTCCTGGCTTTATCTGTTTCAACTGCCGTATATCCGCAGGCACCTGCCATTCAGTTTCAACGATCGATGGGTGGTTCGCTGGATGATATCGCATATGATGTGATTCCCACGCAGGATGGCGGATACCTGCTGGCCGGTGGTTCCACTTCCAGCGACGGCGACCTGCTGAAAACAACGGAAGTACAGCATGGTGGTAATTATGATTTCTGGGTCACAAAACTCGATCCTGCGCTGAATTTTCAATGGAAGAAACACCTGGGTGGTACAGGCAGCGACCTGGCAAGCAGTGTTCTCCAAACAGCGGATGGCGGATATATTGTTGGCGGTAGCACAAGTTCCAATGATGTAGATGTAAGCGGCAATCATGGCGACTATGATTTCTGGATCGTTAAGCTCTTCGCCTCTGGTACCGTGCAATGGAAGAAATGCTATGGCGGCAATTACTATGATGATTTCGGCTGTGTGCGGGTTGCTGGTGATGGAGGATTGATTCTTGCCGGCGGTTCTCAGTCGAATGATGGCGATGTGACCGGCAATCATGGCAGCAGCGATTTCTGGCTGGTGAAAACGGATGTCAATGGTGCCTTGCTCTGGCAGAAAAGTTACGGAGGACCAGATTATGAAAAAGCCGCAGATGTGAGGGCATGCCCTGACGGTGGATATATTCTTGCGGGATTTTCGGAATCCAATGCCGGTGATGTCACCGGTAATCACGGCGATTACGATATGTGGGTAGTTAAAACAGATGCCACCGGAAATCTGCAATGGCAGCGCTCCATCGGTGGAAGCGGATATGATGCTGCCAATGCAGTGACAGCATTAAGCGATGGCACTTTCATCGTAGCCGGCTACTCAGGTTCAACGGATGGTGATGTCATCTTTAATCATGGCGATGATGATGCATGGCTAGTCAAACTCGATGCCTCCGGAAATATTTTATGGTCAAAGTGTATGGGCGGCACCATGGCAGATGTTGCAACCGGTATTGAAAACATAGGTGAAAATGGACTTGTTCTTTCCTGCTATTCAATGTCGTCTGATGGCGATGTGGATGATAATTACGGACAATGGGATTATTGGATCATAAAAACAGATTCAGCCGGCAATGTTGACTGGCAGCGCAACTTCGGTGGTGCTTTGAATGATGTTTGCTATGCCGTGAGGCCGACATCGGATGAAGGATTTGTACTTGCCGGTTATTCCGAATCTGCTGACATGGATGTGACCGGTAATCATGGAAAAAAGGATTTCTGGACTGTTAAGCTGGAAGGATTGGTAGGCATTGCATCAATCCGGCATCCGCTGATCCGGTTGGAAGTTTATCCGCAACCGGCATCGACAACTATACATCTGAAAATACCGGATGAAATTTTGTTGAAGTATCAGGCGCTCACCTTAGATGTTGCTGACCTGGCGGGAAGAAAATTAATCACAAGTAGCTTGTCAAACGATCCATGGCTGCAGTTGGATTGCAGCAACTGGATTCCCGGCGTCTATAGCTACCAAATGAAGTCGGGTGAAGTGATAGTAGCCAATGGTAAGTTGATGATTCAATAATAGGTAAACGAAAAACCGGAAAAGACCGATCACTGACCCAACTGATGTAAGTATCTGCTATTAGCTTGTAAACAATGGTGTTGTTATTATGCATATCCGATACCTGATTTTGTTCGCTTCACTGCCATTTTTTAACACCGCTTACGCACAAATGGAAGTAAAGGACATTGCAGGCGAATATTATCTTGAAGGTGTGATGGAAGTGGCATCCGGTTTTCAGCTGCGGGATGATCAGACGTTTGAATTCTTTTTTTCTTATGGTGCGCTGGACCGCACTGGTAAAGGAACCTGGCAGGTACTGGGCAATAATATCGTATTAAATTCTGAGGCCTGGCCGGGCACTGATTTCAAACTTGAAAAGCAGGAGCGTCGCAGGCAAAAGGAAATAATTGTTCAGGTGAATGACAAAAACAAAATGTTTCTTGGCAATATCGGTGGCATTGTGACTGGCGATGGTAAGGTGCAGGAACTTCAGTCAGATAATGATGGTATCATCTCCTTTGCCGCACAAACGCCCGATACCATCTCATTGTATCATCAATTCTACTCCGACTCATTGTCGGTGTTTCCTGTAACAGATCCGAAAGCCAACTATTTTGAGTTTACTTTTCAACCGCATCTCGGCACCGTTTTCTTCCGTAATTTTATCTTAACGCCGGCCCAACATGGCCTCACTGGCGGTAACCCATTGATGAAAGAAGGAAAGGATTATCATTATATTAAATCAGAATAACGCTGCTTTTACTTTTACACAAAACCATTCCATCCCTGCAGCCCGCCCGTATGTATGGCAATAATGGTTGAACCTGCCGGAAAGAAATTTTTTCCTGCGAGTTCATAGATGCCAAACATCATTTTTCCTGTGTAGACAGGATCGAGGAGGATATCCTGTCTTTGGCGGAATTCTTCAATAAAGGATTTTAATGTTGCGGGAAGTTTTGCATAACCACCAAAGTGATAATCATGATACACACTCCAGTTCGAATATTCAATGCCACAAAAAGCTGAAGTGAAGTGAGCTATCTTTTCTTCCAGGTCCTTTATGCCTTTGAGTACAGAAAATCCAAGTACCCGTCCTTTTCCTTGAGCACCCGCAATCAGGCCGGCCATCGTTGCGCCGGTTCCCACCGGGCAACAGAGGTAATCACAGCTAAAGTTGATTTCCTGTATAATATCAGCGCAACCTTTTACAGCAAGCGTATTACTGCCGCCTTCCGGCAGCAGGTAAAATTCGCCGAATTGCCGGTGCAGATTACTGATGAAAGATGCATTCGATTTTTGCCGGTATTCATGGCGGCTGATAAAATGTATTTGCATACCATGTTCAGCGGCAAATGATAAAGTGGCATTGAGTGGCATTACGCTTTCACCCCGTATTATGCCGATGGTCCTGAATCCAAACTCACTGCCTGCTGCTGCCACTGCATGAATATGATTGGAAAAGGCGCCGCCAAAAGTGAGCAGGGTGTGCTGCCCGAGTGCCTTTGCTGCTGCCAGGTTGTGTTGCAACTTGCGCCATTTGTTGCCACTGATGAACGGATGCAACAGGTCATCGCGCTTCATAAAAACTTGCAGCTGCCTTGCTTCCAAAAAGGGATCCGAAAGTTTTTGCAGCGGTGAAATCATATGGTTTTATTATTATTTTAGCAGAAGATAATTCCTTCCGGAAAAGGGCAGCTGCTATTGTTAAGCAATTTCATTATTCTCCGATAGCGTTTTTTCATGCACACTAAACACGTTCTACCTTATGAAACAACTGGCACTCATCATCGCAGGTGTTTTCCTGCTGCAGGCACACGGTTTTGCCAATCATGCAACCTGCAACGTACCCAAGTGCATTCAAAAACTCATCAAGCAGTACAAAAGCAAACCCAAGCAGGAGCCAGCTACCACTATTTACGAGTATGAATATAACGGTGCCAAGGTGTATTACGTCACTGCACCGTGTTGCGATCAGATGGGAATGCTTTACGACGCCAAATGTAATTTGCTTTGTCATCCGGATGGCGGTATCACAGGAACCGGCGATGGCAAATGTGCCGATTTTAATTCCACGAAAACCAATGAGGTTTTGATCTGGAAGGACGACCGCTGATATCGTTGCTTGCGATGTACTGTTCCTTCCGTATCCTTGCATGTATAGTCAATGGTTGTTCAGCGTATAGTTTGTCGCGGCACTTGCTGTGGAACTGGTAATCGTTTTAATGACGGTTATCTTCACGGTACCTGGCATGCTTTGGTTTGAAATATAACCCTGCAGCTGCTGACATTTGCTGGTGAAGTGGTAAAACTTTTTAATTTTACCATGGCAAATCAACAGCATTCACATGATAACCAAAATCACCGAAGGCGTAAAAATATCGGTGGAAACATTTTACCAGGAAGAGTATTCTCAGCCACTGAACAACGAGTTTATGTTTGCTTACCGTATCACCATTGAAAACGGGAGTGAACAGACGATTAAATTGTTAAGAAGGCACTGGTATATTTTTGATTCCTGTGGCGTTACACGGGAAGTGGAAGGTGAAGGGGTTGTAGGATTACAACCTATTATCGAACCTGGCAAATCGCATCAGTATGTTTCGGGTTCCCACCTCAAAACGGAAATCGGTCATATGCATGGCACCTACCTGATGGAAAGATTAATTGACGGAAGGCAATTCAGAGTCAACATTCCGGAATTTCAGCTCGTAGCTCCCTTTAAACTGAATTAAAGGATACCGTATTTTATCCGCTCACAGTTTGCAGCCTTCCATTGTATATTTGCCCACCTTATCAATAAACAGCTACAGTGAAAGTAACGGAGTATATTAAGAAGTCGGATGCCACCATGGTATCCTTCGAAGTGCTTCCTCCCATGAAAGGAAAAAGCATTCATTCCATCTATGATACCCTGGATCCGCTGATGGAATTCAAGCCACCCTTCATCAATGTCACCTATCATCGTGCCGAATATGTTTACAGGCGTAACACGCAGGGATTGTTTGAAAAAACGATTATCCGCAAACGCCCGGGCACTGTTGGTATTTGCGCGGCAATCGTGAACCGGTATAAAGTGGATGCCGTTCCGCATATTGTTTGCGGTGGCTTTACGGTGGAGGAAACGGAAGATGCATTGATTGACCTCGCCTTCCTCGGTATCGATAATGTGCTGGTAATCCGTGGCGACCCCAATAAAAATGAAACATCCTTTGAACCGGAGACGGGCGGCCACCAGCATGCGATTGACCTGTTAAGGCAGGCGGTGAACATGAATCATGGCAATTTCCTGCAGGAAGACCTTACCGATGTGGTGCCGACGGACTTCTGTATCGGCGTGGCCGGCTATCCGGAAAAACATTATGAATCGCCGAATAAGGTGATGGATCTTCAGTATTTGAAGGAAAAAGTGGATGCAGGTGCCGATTACATCATTACACAGATGTTTTTTGATAACAGCCGGTTTTTTGAGTTCGTAAAGAGTTGCCGGGCTAACGGCATCACCGTACCGATCATTCCCGGTATCAAGCCTATCACCAACCGTAAACACATGAATACGTTGCCACGGCTGTTTCATGTGGAGATTCCGGAAGCGCTGGCTAATCAGCTCCAAAAATCTACTTCAGATGAGGCGGCGAAAATAATAGGCATTGAATGGTGCATTCAACAATGTAAGGAGCTGGTAAAGGCCGGGGTTCCGCTGATACATTTCTATACTATGAGTAACCCTGGACCGGTGAAGGCGGTGGTAAGCAAAGTTTTCTGATACCGGTTATCACCGGCTCTCCGTTTAACCTTTCCATCGCAGGTATTGTTCCAGTATGGCGCGCAAGTCATCTTTGGGATCGTATTGCAATGCATGTAATCCTGCCGCTTTTGCACCTTCCACATGTTGCGGGCTGTCATCAATAAAAAGTGTTTCGGCCGGCACCAGATTGTTCTCTTCAGCCACCTTCAGAAAAATAGCGGTGTCAGGTTTTCGAAGGCCAACTACAAATGAATAGTATACTCTTTCGAAATAGCCGTCAAGGTTCGGCCTTCCCATGGCCTTAACCATATATTGAGTGATCTGCTTCAGGTGAATGGTATTCGTATTGCTTAACAGGAAGGTTCTGAAAGTGCGCCGTACATCCAGTAAAAGCCGGAGTTTCTCCTGTGGGATGCCGCCAAGCATGGCATTCCAGGCATCATTAATCTCCTCGCCGGAAAGCCGTGTACCCAATTGTTCATTAAGCAGGGAGTGAAATTCAATCTCCGTAATTTTCCCTTTGTCAAACAGATCAAATACTGCCGATTGCTTTAGCTGGTTAAAATGCAGGTGGAAGTCTTTAACGCCCAACCGGATGAAGGCGTCCTCAGTGCGCTTAAAATCAAGATCAATGATTACACCGCCGTAATCGAAGATGATATTGCGGATATTGTTTGCAGGCAATTGAGTTATGTTTAAATAAGGATTAACAGGCTGTCAGCAAAATGCAAAACTGACCTGCCTGCATGGAAATTTCCCGGAAGACAACTTCCGGCTGCTCATTTGAAAAGGGAGTGGGCCCACCAGGACTTGAACCTGGGACCTGCGGATTATGAGTCCGACGCTCTAACCAACTGAGCTATAGGCCCTGAAACGGGGCAAAGATAATCTTCCGCTTAATTTTATAGGTGTCAGCCTGCTGTTTTTTGAAAGTGACCTTAGGATTTACCATGATGACCCTGGTGCAACCGCGATGGCTGATGCAAAGGACAGTGATCTTCTTGCTGCATGTATTGAACAATGAACTACTCATTGCAGCGATGCAAAACAAGTTATTGACTGTATCATCAATACGACAGTCATCACCTTCGAATCAGGCAAAAGCAATATGGTGTCAGCGAAGGTTGCAGTAATACTGTTGCAGCAAACTAAGGGCAGGTGCATCTAACACAGTTGCATTATCTCCTGCAGGGATGGGTTGAAATTAACTATGAAATTGTATTAATTTTCGGACCAATCATTTTTCTGCAACAATGCCGCAACGCTATCAACTGCTTCCCTGGGCACTCAGGATTACCGCTGCAGTAATTTTGCTGCAAACGCTCTATTTCAAATTCTCTGCTCATCCTGAAGCGGTGTACATTTTCACCACCATTGGCATGGAACCATGGGGACGTATCGGTATTGGTGTGATGGAATTGATTACTTCCCTGCTGCTGCTTATTCCGCGAACAACCTGGCTGGGTGCCGCTATGGCACTCGGACTGATGACAGGTGCCATCTTTTTTCATCTTACCAAACTGGGCATCGATGTCTATAATGATGGCGGCCGCCTGTTTGTAATGGCCATCGCCGTATTTGTTATCAGCCTTGTATTGCTTTGGATGAATCGCGGAGATATTCCGTTGTTTGGAAAGAAGATCTGAAGCACTTACGAAGCGCATTGCATCGCTGAGTACGCCAAGAATTTTTTGGCCAGGCCATTTTTTGTTCATACATCATATTGTCGCAGGCATTTTGCCGTTGAATCAATACATCGGTAAATGATTGTATTGTGTTATCGGCTGCAATGATATGTTTGCCCTTGCTCTCAGGTAGCTACATTCAACAGCAATCGAAAACCTTCAGACATTATTCCTGCCAACGAATCCGCTGCAAAAAACAAAACTTCAATTCAAAGAAACACCATCAAAAATCAGCTGCTCCGTTATCCCTTGCCTCCGGTCTTAACCGGTGGCATAAGAATGCATAGCATAGTCAACTGCCACCAATTTCAACCCGTGGCAAGACAACCCGGGATTTCTTTTTTTACAAATGATTGAATAATCAGCAAAACCTGTTTGTCAGAAAAGAATGCTGAAAAATGCAAAAAATGCATTATTGCAATTATATTTTGTAAAATATGCAATGATTGCTTGAAATATTACTGAAATCTGATAATCTTTGCTTACACACGCCAAGTCGTATAAATATGGATGCGCCTCATACAGAGCTTGATCAGCTGGATTTCCGGATTCTGTCGCAGTTGCAGCAGGATGGCAGGAAGTCATTCACCGATATAGCGGATCAGTTGAAAGTTTCTGTGGGCACGATCCGCAACCGTGTGCAATGGCTCACTGAAACGAAAACATTGCAGGTAATAGGAAGAGTAGACCCGGAAAAAATCGGTTTTCATGCTTATGCGCATATATTTATCAATGTAAGTCCGGCCAACCTGATCATTCCGGTGGCAGAGAAAATCGCCAGGTTGCCTGAAGTCAGTTTCCTCGCCATGATATCCGGCAACTATGACCTGGAGGTGAATGTGATGTGCCGTAACAATGAACACCTCATCTGGCTCATGAATGAGAAAATTCATAAAATTAAAGGGGTGGATGAAACATCTACCAACATGTATTTCCGTGTTTTTAAAATTGCACAACCCGACCTCCGCTTACTCAAAACAAACCAACACTTGAAATAATAAACCCTGCCGCCATGATTAAACATACAACCATTCAACTTCTGATTGTATTGCTCACGCTGTTGCAAATGCCTGCTTGGGCACAAATCAATGTTAGCGGAACGATTAAAGATTCGGAGGGCGAACCATTGATAGGAGTTACCATTCGCCTGAAGGATCATGCCACGATCGGTGCCAATACGGATGAGGACGGCAGATTTGCACTCACTGCACCCGATGCAGCCGGTACCTTACTGATTACATACATTGGTTATCAAAGCCAGGAGGTGAATTTCCTGCCGGGAAAAACAGAACTGATGGTAACGATGAAATCCGACCTTGAACTGCAGGAAGTGATCGTAGTAGGGTACGGCACGCAGAAGAAGAGTGACATCACCGGTGCGGTTTCTTCGGTCGAAAATAAACAATTCAAAGATCAGCCGGTTGGCAATATTGCCGGAAGCATACAAGGTAAGGTTACCGGCCTGAATGTGACGAATCCTTCCGGAACGCCGGGCTCCAGTTTGCTGGTCAGTGTCCGCGGGCAGAATAATCCACTCTATGTGGTAGATGGTATTCCCCTTTTAAGTGAAAGCAATTCCGGTATAGCAACTTCATTTGATACGCAGGGAAATGTGACCGGCAACGGGCAAAGCATTTCTTCCATTTCTGATATCAATCCTGATGATATTGCCTCGATTGAAATTCTGAAAGATGCTTCTTCCGCAGCCATTTATGGTGCACGTGCTGCGAATGGCGTTATCCTGATTACTACCAAGCGGGGCGCTGAAGGTAAAACACAGTTCGGGCTGAACTATTACACCGGTTTTCAGCAAGTGGCCCATCAACTGGATTTTCTGAGTGCAGATGAGTTTGTGGCACTTGAAGAAGAAGCCCGCGCCAACGATTTACATGCCTACGAACAGGATAATGGTGTTTTCGGTCCCGACTTCGATCCGTCACTGCTTACCAATCCATTACCGGAAACATGGTACACCGGCGTGAACACTAACTGGATGGATGAAATATTCAGAACGGCCGCCATCAACAATGTCGAATTTTCAGCCCGCGGAGGAAATGAGAAAACAAAATTTTACTCCGGCATTTCCTACTTCGCACAGCAGGGCATTGTAATCGAATCCTATTACAACCGCTTTAACACCCGTTTAAACCTTGATCACCAGGTGAATGATCATTTTTCCTACGGTGAGAATTTTTCATTCACCTATTCACGCAACCGCAGAAGTTTTAATGATGATGTTTACACCGGCGTTGTCACCAATGCCATTGGCGCTTCGCCTTTAATGCCGGTATACAATGAAGATGGAACGTATGCAGGTTTCGAAGATTACCAGGTGTCCTGGCTGTCGGATAATCCGGTGAAATCGGCGCATGAGATCCAGGGTTATACCAACAGTTACCGTGCACTTGGAACGTTATATGGCGAATGGAAAATTATCAGTGAATTGAAATTTAGAAGTGCCTGGTCAATAGATTATACCAGCCTTGCCGATGACCTTTACTTTTCACCGATCACTGTGGATGCTGAAAATGTGGGAGGTAAGGCCACCAACGGAACCTTCAATCAAACTATCTGGCTGGGAGAAAATATTTTTACCTGGGATCATAGCTTCAGTGAGGTGCATCATGTAAATGCAGTGGGTGGATTTACCATGCAGCAATCGGATTCGCGGCGGCAATATATAAGCGGCCAGGGTTTCCCGATAGGCAGTAACCTCACCAATGTTTCCAGCGCCGCCACCATCACCGGCGGCATTGATGATGGTTCCAACTGGGCACTCATATCATTTCTCGGCAGGGTAAACTATGACTACAAGGGGATTTACCTCCTGTCTGTCAGTGCAAGGTCTGATGGTTCATCCCGTTTTTCTCCCAGTAATCAATATGGATTTTTTCCGGCATTCTCCGCCGGCTGGCGTATTTCGGGTGAAGAATTCTGGCCAAAGAATGCCACGCTCACCGACCTCAAACTCAGGGCAAGCTATGGACTCACCGGTGATCAGGAGATCGGTGATTTTCAGTACATCTCTTTCTGGACGCCGGTAACATATAATGGTCAGTCAGGGCTTGCGCCGAGGAATATTGCGGATGAAAACCTGAAATGGCAAACCAATAAGATGCTCAACTTCGGTCTCGACTTTGAATTTTTCGGCGGAAGGATGTATGGCGCCATGGAGTATTACAAATCTAACAAGACGGACCTGCTGAGCGAAGATGTTATTCCCGGAACAACCGGTTTCCCCAGCATCACCCGTAATTATGGCAATGTGCTGAACAGGGGATTTGAATTTTCTCTCAATGCCATTCCCATACACAAAGCCGTCAAGTGGGACATTGGATTTAACATCAGCACGCTCCACAATGAAATCATTGATCTGAGCACGGATGGCGTATTGGTAAATGCCTATAACGACCTGGCACCAACGCATATACTGCAGGAAGGACAGGCATTGGGCACTTTTTGGGGAGTCCGGTTTTTAGGAGTGGATCCTGAAACAGGCGACCCGATGTATGAAGACTTAAATGGGGATGGAACGATTGACGGCAATGACGCACAGGTAATAGGTAAGGCAACGCCTGATGTATACGGCGGGTTGAATACATCACTGGAATGGAAAAACTGGGATCTTTCCATCGCCACAAGCTTCAGTGCGGGCAATGATGTCTATAACCTGATACGCGGTGAATATGAGTCATTAGGATGGAGTGATGAAGGCTGGGATGAGAATAATATCCTGTACCAGGTATATGCCAACAATACGCATGTGGTGGATGACCGGTGGAAACATCCCGGAGATCAGACGGATATTCCCCGTGCATCACTCATCAACCTGAATGTATACCAGAATTCTTCGCAAACACTGGAGGATGCCTCCTATTTCCGCATCCGTACCATCAACCTCGGATATACATTCAGCCCGAAGGATGAAAAGCATTATCATTCACTGCACGTTTATGCACAGGTACAAAACCCTTTGCTGATCAGCGGTTACTCAGGATTTGATCCGGAAGTCAGTTCCACGGGCGGCGACCATCCTGAAACAGCGGGCGTGGATTATGCCGCCTATCCGCAGGCTCGAACATTTACAGTCGGTTTCAATTTCAATTTCTAATCTGCCAAAGATCCTGACATGAAAAAGCTATATAAAATGAATACCATGAAAACGATCAGTAATCCTTATTTGCCAGTGATAACAATGATCAGTTTGTTGATCATGATCTGCTCTTCTTCCTGTAAGAAATTTCTTGACCAGACATCACCCAATGATGTGGCCCAGGAAAATATGTTTCAGGATGCCAACTCGCTGGAGTCTGCCCGCATCGGCCTGTATAATACCTTGCAGGATGTGTATTACTACGGCGGATACTTTCCGCTGATGGTGGATGCATACAGCGATAACGGATCAACGGGAGGATATGACAGTCCTGACCTGAATGAATTGGGCGACAAAACGCTTACCGCCGCAAATATCTATGTGCAGAATACCTGGATTTCCATCTATAACACCATCTATACCGCTAACCAGATCATCGCCAATGTGGACCTGGTAAAGGATCCTGCTTTGAGTGATGAAGTTCGCAACGATATAAAGGGCGAAGCGTTGGCGATTCGCGCCCTTGCACACTTTGATCTGTTGCGCATGTTTGGTGAGCATTGGGATCTGTCTTCAACATATGGAATTCCGGTGGTTCAGAAAATTCTGCAACCCGAAGAGGCTGTTGGAAGAAGCACGGTGGAAGCGACATATGATGCAATTACCGCTGACCTTACCTTGTCACTGGGACTGATTGCCGATGATGATTACCGGCTGGATCCCCCAGCTTATAAAGGGGCACAGTTCATGACTAAAAATGCCGTGAATGCTTTGCTTGCCCGCGTCAATCTCTACAAAAAGGATTATGCGCAGGCCGATGCCTATGCCACAGATGTTATCAATGCCGGTTATGCAAGCCTGATGGATGTGGATGCATTCAGCCAGATTTATACGACCAAACTTTCTGCTGAAGCAGTGCTTGAACTGGTATTCAATGGCCAGGACAGAAGCCAGTATAATGCTGCCACTTATTCCCGTCCTGATGCCCTCCGTTCAGAAGTGCTCTTTCTTGCCAATAAAGATCTTAGATCATTTTTTGAAGGCCGTCCGGGTGATCCGCGCAGCAGTTTGGTTGATTTTGAAAACAACGACCTGAGCATTGAACCCGATGGCAGAACACAAAAATATCGTGGTGAAGATTTTCAGGATAATGATGCGTTGATCATTCGTATCGCGGAAGTGTACCTGATCCGTGCGGAAGCACGCGGACTGGCAGGTGGCGGACTCGATGACCTCAATATCGTGCGCGAAAATCGCGGATTGCCGTTGTATGCTTCCGATGATTTTGATGTGCCCGGATTATATGAGATAGCCGTTCAGGATGAACGCAGAGCAGAATTGAATTTTGAAGGGCATCGCTATTTCGACCTCGCGCGTTTGCAAAAGGTTCAGGAAGTACTGGGTGAAAATGTGCTGCCGGTTTTCCCGATACCCTTGCGAGAGATCACGGCTACCAATGGTGTCATCAAACAATATCCCGGCTACTGATCATGAAAACTTTCCTGTCTGTTAATCCATTCGATCAGTCTGTTGTTGCGGAGCATCCGCTGATGACCGACGCGCAACTGAATGATGCAATCACACGCACTTCTGCCGCATATGATACATGGAAAAAAAGCAGCTTTTCTCAACGGAGTGATCTGTTGCTGAAGGTTGCAGATCTTTTGAGGGCAGAAAAGGAAAAATTTGCGCTGACGATTTCCACAGAGATGGGGAAGATTTTGCCGGAAGCCCGTTCAGAAATTGAAAAATGTGCCGGCGCATGTGAGTACTATGCGACGCATGGTGAAGCTTTGCTGCAGGATGAAATGATAGCCGCTGATGCAAAAAAGAGTTTTGTCACCTTTCAGCCGGTGGGCGCCGTGTTTGCCATCATGCCGTGGAACTTCCCTTTCTGGCAAGTTATCCGCTTCGCGGCGCCGGCGCTGATGGCAGGTAATGTTGTGTTGTTGAAACATGCACCTAATGTTTCACAATGTTCAAAGGAATTGGAACAGCTTTTTATTACATGTGGTGCCACGCCCGGATTGTTTCAGTCGCTCATCGTGGATACTGATGTTACCGAAAAAATTATTTCAAGCAATATCGTTCAGGGCGTAACACTTACCGGCAGTGAATTCGCCGGCGCCACTGTGGCGTCACTGGCCGGTAAACATATTAAGAAATCAGTGTTGGAACTTGGCGGCAGCGATCCGCTGATCGTGCTGGAAGATGCGGATATTGCAAGGGCTGCAAAAGTTGCTTTGCAATCACGTATGCAGAACGCCGGCCAGTCATGTATCGCCTCAAAACGGTTCATTGTGCTGAAAAAAATAAAGGATGCATTTCTGCAGGAATTGCATGATGGTGCAAAAAGAATCAGGCAGGGTAATCAGTTGCTCGTCGATACACAGATGGGGCCGATGGCGCGAATTGACCTGGCGGAGAAACTTGAGCAGCAGCAACAAATATGCGTAAGCCGCGGAGTGGAAATACTTACCGGCGGCAAGCGTAGCGGCAATAACTATGCGCCCACCTTGCTGACTAACGCCAGGCCCGGCGTGCCTGCCTTCGACGAAGAAATGTTTGGTCCGGTAGCCGCAGTGATTTCCGCGCAGGATGAAACGGAAGCCGTCAGCCTGGCCAATATGAACCGCTACGGACTCGGCGCTTCCATTTGGACGCGCGATCTTGAACGAGGCGCGCACATCGCAAGGTTGCTTGATGCCGGCGGCGTATTTATTAATGCACTGGTGAAGAGTGATGTGCGCTTGCCCTTTGGAGGAATTAAAAAATCAGGATACGGCAGAGAACTTTCCGGCTATGGTATGAAGGAATTCACCAACATCAAGACTATTTACATCGAAGAATAAGGTACCGCATTTCATTTATGCGACGAAGGCCGCGGCAGTGCATGAGTCATGCAGGCTGCCGTGAACAATTCATGATTAAAGTCAGTTGCCATGAATACCGGTTACCGTAATTTTGAATCAATACAAGTGAAATTCATTACTATCAAAAACAATCGTTATGGCAGTCATCACCACCAGGAAAGAAGATACAGGTTACGAAATCTTCAAAAAGAAAAGTAAAAGCGATGAAGTATTTGAGCGCAGAAAAAAACTGGTGCCCAATGCTTTAAGCATCTTCACGCCATCCACCATCTCCGGCGCATCCGGCGCAATCGTTACCGATGTAGACGGGCGGGAGCTGATTGATTTTACCGGTGGTATCGGTGTTTTAAATGCTGGTCATTGCCCTCCGTCAGTCGTAAAGGCAATTCAGGAACAGGCGGCGAAATTCATCCATACCTGTTTTGGTGTGGCCGCCTATAATCTCTATCTCGATCTCGCGGAAAAGCTTATTGAACTTTTTCCGCATGGCGATTCAACAAAGGTGTTGCTCACCAATTCCGGCGCCGAAAGTGTGGAGAATGCGATAAAGATTGCGCGGCAGGCGACTGGCCGGCCGGCTATTATCTGTTATACGGGAGCCTTTCACGGCAGAACCTTAATGGCGACTTCACTTACTTCAAAGGTGAACTATAAAATGGGATGTGGACCGTTTGCCCCTGAAGTTTACCGGCTGGAATTTCCCGACTATTCGCACGAAGGTGCCGGCAGGAGTGAAGATGAATTTGCCGGTTATCACCTCAAGAAGCTCGAAGAATTCTTCCATTACTATGTTCCGGAAAAAAATGTGGCGGCCATAATCATCGAATGCGTGCAGGGTGAAGGCGGCTTCAATGTTGTCCCCAAAAAATATATACAAGGCTTGAGGAAAGTATGTGATACACATGGCATCATGCTGATTATTGATGAGGTGCAAACAGGTTTCGGCCGCACCGGCACCTGGGCCTCCTATCAGAATTTTGGCGTCATACCCGATATTTCCACGTGGGCAAAATCAATGGGCAGCGGTATGCCTATTGGGGCGGTGATGGCTAAAACTTCAGTGGTCGACAGCATCAATCCCGGAACAATCGGCGGAACCTATATGGGCAATCCTGTCAGTTGTGCTGCGGCTATTGCCACAATTGATTACATGAAAGAGATCAATATCAACGCAAAGGCAATGCAGGTGGGAAAAACCGTTCGCGACCGCTTCCTTGTATTAAAGAAGAAATTTCCATCACATATATCCGATGTGCGTGGAATAGGTGCGATGATGGCATTTGAAATTTCAACGGATGGCGACATTCACCGTCCCGATGGCGAGTTCACCAAAAAACTGTTGCAGCGTTGCCATGAAAAAGGGTTGATCATTATCAGTGCAGGTGTAAATGGCAATGTCGTGCGGGTGTTAAGCCCATTGGTGATTGAAGCAAAGGATCTGGACAAAGGACTGGATATCATTGAAGAGAGTTTCAGTGAATTGAGCCGCTGATGCACTTGCGCTTTGCTGGTTCATCATTCAACGCTCCTGTAGTTTTTCTATTATGAATGGAAAGTCATAGATAGTTACCACCTGTTATCCGTTTGAGTTGAAAAAATGTAAATGGTTTCCATAGCTATACTTGGGTCATAAAATGTGTTGCAGGCAGGAATAACACAGGCTTGGTTAACCTGTAAAAATTTGAGTTTAATGACACTATCTTTGGTTGATAAATGTCAAAAGATGATTACAGAGGAAGCCAGGCAGATTTTTCGGAAGTATGCGGAGGTTGAACACTATCTGAAGCAGGTAATACGCTCCATGCATCCTGATAAGGTAATATTGTTTGGTTCCAAGGCTACCGGTGAAGCTGATAAATATTCCGACACCGATCTGGCGGTTATCACACATCATGTTTTTGATACATCGGAGATTTATGGTGCAGTGGATATCATAAATTTTGATGTTGCAAATGAACAATTGAAGGAACGTATACAAAAGCAAGGCATAGTATTATATAAACGCTAAAGCTGCTTTGATTTTTATTGACTACGAAAAGGCAATCAGGAATCTGCGTGCAGCTGTAGAAGAAGCAGAATCACCGTTGGAAATTGACGGAGCTATCAAGCGGTTTGAATTGTGCTATGAATTGGCGTGGAAACTGATAAAAGAGCACCTCGCATATTTTGGGGTGAGTTGTAAAAATCCACGGGATTGCTTTAAGGCAGCTAAGGAAAATGAAATGATTGTAGAGGAGATTAGCTGGCTGCAGATGATTGATGACAGGAATCAACTGGTGCATTGTTATACCTATGAACAATCAAGAGAGATTTATCAAAAGATAAAGACCGCTCATACAGGATCACTTTATCAATTCTATAAAGTGATCAGAAAGAACTACCGTAAAGGATAATTTTTCTTTTCTGAGCATTTAAGAAACGGATTTTCCATTTGTGCCGGTATTTACATTAAGCATAAAAGCGAAACAGCTCTCCGATTTTTTCCGATCTTTCCCCCATGGCACTCAGCCGTTTCTTCACCATCATCCTCATCGCCAGCATCGGCTGGGCATTCTTCCTGATGCTCACCGGCAAACTGTATTCGTTTACCGGAATGATCAATGGCAAACAGGGCGATCCGGCTATAGTGGCGGAAAGGGATTCTGCCAATCAGAAGAGAATGGACCCGTTGCTGTTTGCCCTGATAAAAAATGTGGGCGGTGAAGGATATCAGCATGGCGATTCCTTATATCACCTGGCCAAATCGGGCATCGTGGAGGTGAGTGTCGGCACCCAAAAGGCTGACGGACTTTTCCCAACCTGCAAAAATACCATCATGGATATCTGGCTGCCGCTGATTGGTTACCTCACTTTTTTTTGTGGGTTGATGAATTTATTGAGTGATTCAAAAGCCACAGAAAAAATGTCGCGCATGCTGACGCCGCTGTTTTCAAAAATATTTCCCGATCTGCCCAAAGCGCATCCTGCCTATGGTTACATGACGATGAATTTCGCGGCCAACTTCCTCGGTCTCGATTCTGCGGCAACACCTTTCGGACTAAAAGCTATGGAAAGTATGCAGGAATCAAATCCAATAAAAGAGAAAGCTACGAATAGCCAGATCATGTTTCTATGCCTGCACGCAGCCGGACTTACCTTGATTCCCACTTCCATCATTGGTTACCGTGCAGCAATGAATGCCTCCAATCCTGCCGACATTATGTTGCCCACGATCATCACTTCATTTGTCGGCACTATTGCAGCGCTGCTGTTTGTCAGCATCAAACAGCGCATCAGCTTGTTAAGCGGTGCCGTAATAGCCATGGTAGCCGGCATCAGTATGCTCATTGGCGGATTGATGTATTTCATCAGTCAGCTGCAGGGCATTGATAAAATGCATTTCACCGGTAACCTGAGTAATGGCGTTTTGCTGTTTATCATCCTCGCCATTGTAGCTTATGCTTTCTTCAGGGAAAAAGTATTCATAGCCGGCAATACTAATATCTTCGATTCATTCATACTTGGTGCGAAGGAGGGATTTACAACCGGTGTGCGGATTCTGCCTTACATGATTGCCATGCTCGCAGCCCTCAGTATCTTCCGTAATGCAGGGTTGATGGACATTGCAATGAATGGCATCACCGCAACTTTAAATGTTTTTAAGGTGGATCCGCAAATCATCAATGCCATACCCGTCGCCCTGATGCGTCCCTTCAGCGCAGGCGGTTCGCGCGGCTTTATGCTTGATGCTATGAAAACTTACGGAGCGGATTCACTCACCGGTCAGCTTGCCTGCCTGTTCCAGGGCGCTGCGGAAACAACTTTCTACGTAGTGGCACTCTATTTCGGCTCTGTGAGTGTTAAGAATACACGATATACACTCGGTATCATGCTGCTGGTGGATTTGGTGTGTGTGCTGACGGCAATATTGGTTTGCCGGCTTTATTTCTAAACGGTCACCGGCTCACGCATGTGGTACGTCAGTATTTTGTAAGTTTGACGTGCAATCTCTAATCATACAGACTAAGCTGACTTTAAGAATGGATGACGCAGTGGTGCGACATGCGAAGAGAATTGCAAAAGAGCGGAAGACCAGTGTTTCTAAAATGGTGGAAGAGCATTTGAAAAGACAGCCTCATCCGGTAAAAAGGGAATGCATCCGACAATGAAATTCCGGAATGGATCTAAAAATTGGGCGGTGGTAAGAAACCGACAAAAATCAAAAGTGATCCTCGTTATGATCGCCTTTTGAAAAAGTATTCGTGATGGAAAAAGTACTTCTTGACACCGATGCAATCCTTGATCTTAATTTGAAAAGGGAACCGCACTTTCTTAATGCGGTTCAGGTTTTTAAAGCGTCGGGCAGGTTGCAGTATTTCACTGCTTCGCTTTCAATTGCCAATACGTTTTATTTTATTGCAAAGGCATACAATGCCATGCAAGCTAAAAACGACTTTGAGGGAATTTCCAACCACCTCAAAATTTTGAATGTAAAAGAATCTAGTATCATGCAGCATTGAAGATGCTGTTTCACAGGTTTAATGATTTCGGGGATGCAGTCCGGTACAATTCGTGTTTGGAGAATAATGTTGAATGAATCATCACGTAACACGAAGGACTTCACCAACACTTCATTGCCTTTCTATTCTCCAAAACTATTCTTAGAACGTTTCCTTGCATGAAGCAGCAATTAATAAACGGCAACTGGTGCAATGCACTCAACGGCAATACCTGGCCGGTGCAAAATCCTGCCACCGAAGAGATCATTACAACCGTTCCATTCGGAAATGCAGAGGATTGTAATCTTGCAATAGACGTTGCTGAAAAAGCATTTCCATCATGGAGCCATCTGTCTAACTGGACGCGGGGCGACCTGCTGAAAAAGACCGCTGATATCATTCGTAAGAACCTGAAGGAATTTTCCAGGGAGACGGTGCTGGAATCCGGTAAGCCGATGGCAGAAGCAACCGGTGAATGGCGTGTTGCTGCGAATCTTTTTGAATGGTTTGCGGAAGAAGGCAAACGCTCATATGGCAGGGTGATTCCATCGGCACGAACAGACAAGCGTATGACTGTCATCTATCAGCCGATGGGTGTAATAGGAATCATCACCGCCTGGAATTTCCCTGCTTATAACCCTGCCCGCGCCTGTGCCGCGGCATTGGCCGCCGGCTGCACCATTGTTTGCAAAGGTTCAGAATATACGCCGCTTACAACCATGAATCTCTTCACTGCTTTACACGAAGCGGGCATTCCGTCCGGCGTCGCCAACCTGGTGAATGGTGAAGCGGCTTCCATGGGCGGTGCAATGCTGCATCATCCTGCGTTGAAAAAAATTTCATTCACCGGAAGCACGCGTGTCGGTAAAATATTAATGGACGGAGCTTCCAAAACAGCGACAAAACTTGCACTGGAGCTTGGCGGCAATGCGCCGGTTATTGTGTTGGATGATGTTGACGTGGAGCATGTGGCGAAAACGGCAGTTGTTGCGAAGTTCAGGAATGCAGGGCAGGTATGCGTGACGCCGCAAAGGTTTTTTGTGCACCGGAAAATTTATGATGCATTCGTGGAAGCAACCGGCCGGTTTGCAAAAGCACACACTGCCGGCAATGGCCTCGACGAACAATCTAAAATGGGCCCGTTAATCAATGCGCGTCAGCAGGAAATGGTATGGTCGATAATTAATGAAGCGAAAAAGGAAGGTGCTGAGATTATAGCCGGAGGAAATAAACAGGGCAAAGGATTTTTTATTGAACCAACCGTAATAGCGGACAGGAGGGGCACATTGCAATTTCTCAACCAAGAGATCTTCGGTCCTGTGCTGCCTGTTGTTGCTTTTGATACCATAGAAGAAGTAATCATACGGGCCAATAATACACCTTACGGACTCGCTGCTTATATCTGGACCAATGATCTGAAAACCGCTATCTTACTTGCAGAGAAACTCGAATTCGGAATGATCGGCATAAATGAATGGGCGCCGCATGCCACGGAAGCGCCTTTCGGCGGCTGGAAGCAAAGTGGAATAGGCCATGAAAGCGGCAGCGAAGGATTGTATGAATACCTGGAGAAGAAGCTGATTTCAATAGGCGGTTTGTAAGCGATGAGCCCAGGTACCAGTTGCAAATGCCACAGCGATTAATTCACTACTCACTACTCACTACTCGCTACTCACATGGACTACGGCGCACTGGCACTCATCCCACCCCTTGTAGTAATTATCCTTGCCATCCTGCTGCGCACATCATTCGAACCGCTGCTGATTGGCTGTATCGTCGGTTTCATCATTCTGCAGCGCGAAAACTTTTTCACAGGCTTTGTTGATTCGCTGTACAGTGTTATGAAGGATGAAAGTACCATTTGGGTCATCCTTGTATGCGGTCTTTACGGTTCGCTGATCGGGTTAATGGTGCGGTCTGGTGGAGCGATGAAATTTGGGGAAGACATGCTTAAGCGCATCAAGACAAGGCGTGCTGCACTGTTTGGCACCTGGGGCCTCGGACTTTTTATTTTTCTCGACGATTACCTGAGCGCACTCACTGTCGGTATTACCATGAAAAAGATTACCGACCATTTTAAGATTCCGAGAGAATACCTTGCTTATATCGTGAATACGACCGCTCCTCCATGGTGTGTCGTAGTGCCCATTTCAACCTGGACGCTCTTCATTGGATCCATCCTCGTGAAAGCCGATTTCGCTCCCGAAGGGATGGGCAATCATGTGTATTGGCAGGTGATTCCTTATGTAGCATACAGTTGGGTTTCCGTATTGCTGATTCCGCTGGTGATTATGGGAGTAGTTCCGCTCTTTGGCAAGATGCGGCTGGCCAATGACCGGGCTGTGATTGCAGGAGAAGTGATTCCTCCCGGGAAAAAAATTGCTTCTGTGAAGCTCGAATTATTTGAAAATGAGAAACAACCTCATTCATTGTATTTCATCTTACCACTGTTGGTATTGCTGGTTGCCACCGTCGCGCTGGATTACGATGCGCTGAAAGGTGTAATGATTGCAGTGGCTTTCACCTTCCTGTATTACCTGGTCATGAAGCTTGGCTCGTTTCAACAGCTTTCAGAAACATTATTCACCGGTTTCAACAGTATGCTGTACGCACTCGCTTTAGTGGTGATGAGCTATGTGCTTAAGGATGCCGGTGATCAGCTCGGGCTCACGCAATATGTAATTGACAGCGTGAAACCAATCGTGAGTAAAGAATTGCTTCCCATGCTTGTGTTCGTTGCCATTTCTTTTATCTCATTCACTACTGGCTCATCGTGGGGCGTATATGCTGTTGCGATTCCAATCATAATTCCCTTATCGGTTTCACTTGGTTCCAATCCGCTGATCAATATCGGTGCCGTGGTAAGTGCGGGTGTCTTCGGCGCCAATGCCTGCCTCTATTCCGATGCAACCATTCTTACCGGGCAAAGCACCGACACCAATAACCTCGATCATGCACTTTCACAATTGCCGTTCGCCCTGCTTGCTTTTGGCATTTCGGTGCTGGTATACCTGGCGCTTGGTTTTTTCCTGTAAACCGGATGAACTTGTGTGCAGTGAATTCAATTTAATTTTAATCGTGCAATACTACCTTTGTTATTGTCACATCTCTATGGATCAGCGACACATTAGCCATAATCGTTAAGAAAGTAAAACTGATCGCTAACGCATTTGACAAAACAATATGCGTTGTGGTCTCAGGTGTGACAGTTGAAGTAGAAGTGAAAATATAATACCAAACTTTGACCGAAGTGTAGATGGAATACTATGAAGACATTTTAGCGGGCGGCATCAGGATAATTAACACGGGCTTTATACATGCTGTTTCATTGGAAGCGCTTCAGCGAAAAGTATTTCCGACACTTGCTGAAGATGAATTACTGCATGCCGACCAGTATATAAAGCACATGGAGATTTTTCCGGAAGGCCAGTTTGTAGCACTGTACGGAGAACAAGTTGTAGGCGCCACCACTTCTATTCGCTATCATTACGATATACAAAATCCGGAGCATCACACTTTTCAGGAAGTGATGGGAGGCGGATGGCTGACAACACATGAAAAGGACGGCGAATGGCTGTATGGAATTGACGTAAGCGTCGACCCGTCTTTTCGCAAGATGGGCATTGCCAAAGCACTCTATCGTGCACGGCAGCATACGGTGCGGAAGTTTGGATTGAAAGGCCAGATAACAGTTGGCATGCTGAACGGTTACGGTACTCTAAAAAATAAAATGACGGTGGAAGAATACTATGAAAAGGTGAGAAGCGGTGAATTGTTTGACCCCACTGTCTCCGTTCAGCAAAAAATAGGATTTAAAATAGCAGGGTTGATCAAAGAATATTTACACGATCCGGCTTGCGGTAATGCCGGTGCGTTGATAGTCCTTGAAGCCGGTATAGAACTTTGAATCTTACACGCAATACCGGCGCATCAGGCAGCTAAGAAAGTAACAACTGCATATATGAACTACATCCGTCTTAAAACTCCCGTACCTGGACCAAAAAGTCAACAGGTTTTGGAACGAAGAAAAAATGCGATGCCGGCAGGTCTTGCAAAATCCACGGAAGTGGTTATTGAACGTGCAGAAGGAGGACTCGTGCATGATGCTGACGGAAACACATTGCTTGATTTTGCTGGTGGAATCGGCATGATGAATGTTGGCCACAGGCCGGAACAGGTGGTGAATGCCATGAAACAGCAACTGGAAAAATACCTGCATATCTGCACGCTGGTGGCAACACCCGAACCTTATGTGGAACTGGCAGAATTACTGAATGGTTTAACACCTGGCGATTTTCAGAAAAAAACCATCCTGGCAAATTCGGGAAGTGAAGCGGTTGAAAATGCAGTAAATGTGGCGCGGTATTATACAAAGCGTTCAGCAGTAATTTGCTTCGAAGCAGCTTACCACGGCAGAACACTGCTTACTCTGTCGCTGACCAGCAAGTATGGATTATTTAAAAAAGGATTCGGGCCGTTTGTAAGTGATATTTATCGATTGCCGGCACCTAATATTTTCCGGCGGCCAAAAGCGCTGAGTGAAGAAGCATACATAGATTATTGTATACAGCAATTCGATCAGCAGCTCATATCGCAGGTCGACCCATCCGCCGTGGCAGCCATCATCATTGAACCTATTCAGGGTGAAGGTGGGTTTGTCGCCATGCCGAAGAGGTTCCTCGAAAAGTTGCGGTCAACATGCGATGCGCATGGCATCGTGCTCATCTTTGACGAGATACAATGTGGCGCTTCACGCACAGGAAAATTCTTTGCCTGTGAGCATGCAGGCGTTATTCCGGATTTGATCTGTATGGCAAAATCTATCGGAGCAGGAATGCCCATCAGTGCCGTAACCGGAAAAGCGGAGATCATCGACGCGCCTCATCTCGGTGGCGTGGGAGGAACATACGGAGGAAATCCGCTTGCCTGCGTGGCCGCCATCGAAGCAGTCAAGATTCTGAGTGCAGCACCATTCCTGCAAAGAGTAAAGGAGGTAGGCGAACTGATACAACAAAACCTGGCCGCCTGGAAATCAAAGTATCAGTTGATCGGTGATGTGCGTGGCACAGGTGCCATGCAACTGATAGAATTTGTGAAAGACCGCGACGGCCTGGAACCTGATCCCGAACTGACGCTGGAGATTATCAGGGATGCCGTGTCAAAAGGCGTGATACTGATCAGGGCCGGGTTATACAGCAATTGTATCCGTTTGCTGCCGCCCATCGTTATGACGGATGACCAGTTGCAGGAAGGATTGAGCGTGCTCGAAGGTGCTATCAGCCGTGCACATGAAAAAAGATTGAAATGAATTACTGTTGATGTGACATGACCGGCGTGCCCCGGAAATATTTTCGAATGACAAAAACTATTTTGAAAATGAAAATCCCATACCTCGTATTTTTTACACTCATCACAATCGCAGCATGCTTTGCCGGTTGTTCAACCCGTACTGATATTGCGGAAGGTCAACTCGGAGATATTGAGTTTTCCGTATCCGGAAATGAACAGGCTCAACCTTACTTTACGCAGGGACTGCTTCTTTTGCACAGTTTCGAGTATGAAGATGCCGCCGATGATTTTTCAAAAGCACATGCATTGGACCCGGAATGCGCTATGGCATATTGGGGAGAAGCCATGACCTATAATCACTCGCTCTGGCGCTTCCAGGATAAGACGAAAGCGGATTCTGTATTGAAATTGCTTGCACCTGAACCTGATCAGCGTGTGGCAAAAGCAAAAACTGATATCGAGAAAGACTTTATCAAAGGTGTCAATATATTGTTCGGAACAGGTACGAAAGCAGAAAGAGACAGTCAGTATGCTGCTTATATGTCTTCGCTTTTCGAAAAGTATCCTGATAACCTGGAAGTGGCATCCTTTTACAGTATTGCGTTAATTGGTTCCGTACAGGTGGGAAGGGACACCGCTGTCTATGGTAAGGCCGCGAAAATTGTGCAGGCTGTATTAAATAAAAATCCGAGGCATCCCGGTGCGTTGCATTATCTCATTCATGCATATGATGATCCCGATCATGCTGCTAAAGCACTGGAAGCTGCCGATGCTTATGCAAAAGTGGCGCCTGCCGCTACTCATGCACTGCACATGCCGTCGCACATTTACCTGGCATTAGGCCAATGGGATAAAGTGATCGGCTCCAATGAAGTAGCATGGGCGGCAAGCGTGCAAAGGAAGGAGCGGAAAAAGCTGGATAATGATGCCCTCGGATATCATTCCTATCATTGGCTGCTGTATGCATTGCTGCAGCAGGACCGCGATGAAGAAGCGGAAAAGATGGTGCAGCAGATGAAGCAGTTTTGCGATACACTTCCTTCGCCACGGGCACGCGAACACGTGATACTTTTGAAATGCACGTACCTCGTTGAGTCTGACGACTGGCAGTCAACGGTAGCTTCCATAAATGTAGCGTCGGATGATCTGAACATTGGCCTTCGCGCTATGAATAATTTTGTGAACGGGGAAAAGGCTTTTCACGACAATGATCAGAAGCAGCTTTCGGCGATTATTTCTGCGATGCAGGAACAAAGAATGGCAGCGGCAGGAATGGTCGAGGTCAGTTCGGGCCACAGTTGTGCCAGCTCTAATGCATATAGCCCTAACCTGCTCGACGTACAATACGCCGAAGTGATGGAAATGGAGTTACAGGCATTGTCTGCACAATTGAAGAACGATACTGCTGCAACAGGCACCTGGTTGAGAAAGGCCGTAGCATTGGAAAACAGTATCAGCTATTCCTTCGGACCACCTTCCATCGTTAAGCCATCGAATGAGATGTACGGTGAATGGCTGCTGAAAATGAACAGGCCTGCTGAAGCCATGACACAATTCAAACTTGCATTGAAAGCAGCTCCCAACAGAACTATCAGTGTTAATGGATTGGCAACAGCTTCCCAGTTAATTGAAAATAAAGCAGTAGCCGGCAACTGAAAAATGCTGAGATCGGCCTGCAGCTTTTACAACCCATGACAGCGGAACAGATTTATTTCAATGCCAATGTCCTTACACAGGACCGCTCAATTCCTGTCGCTTCGGCCTTTGCGGTAGCTGATGGAAAGATCATTGCCTCCGGTCAGGATGAAGCGTTGTTGCGGTTGCAGAATGGCCAATCAAGGCTGATCGACCTGCAGGGAGCAACTGTGCTTCCCGGGTTTAATGATGCCCATATTCATATCTGGAAAGTGGGCAACCTGATGACCTACCTGCTTGATTTGCGTGGCACAAAGAGCATAGATGAAATGAAACAGCGGCTGGCTGACTACGCAAAAAGCAATCCCGGCCTGCCATGGATTCAGGCGCGTGGCTTTAATGAGATCCTTTTTCCGGATCGGCGCATGCCAAGCCGGTTAGACCTGGATGAGGTAATCAGCGACAGGCCGGTGAGTGTAATGAGAACCTGTGCTCATCAGCTTATCGTAAATTCTGCTGCGTTGCAGGCAGCAGGTATTACAAAACAAACGCGCGTTCCGCCGGGTGGTGAGATGAAATTATTGCCTGATGGAAGCCTGGCAGGTCACTTCACCGAAACTGCATTAGGATTAATAGCACGTAAGATTCCGCCCTATCACCCTGATCAATACAGGAAAATGATATTGGCAGCGCAGGAAGAGCTGTTAAAAGCAGGCATCACTTCCGCTACCGATCCTGCCGTGATGCCTGATTTGCTTGAGGTTTATAAGTCAATGGATCGCAATGGCGAGTTGAAGATAAGGGTGAATGCAATTCCCATACTATTGCCGGATGGTGCTTCCGGTGCTCTGCCATTACCGGATCTTTACCATTCCGCATATCTCAAAGTAGATACCGTTAAATTCTTTGCTGATGGTGGCCTCAGCGGAAAAACCGCTGCCCTGAAACATCATTACCGCAATACCAATGAATATGGTTTACTGCGGCTGGATCAGGTATCATTTCTGACGCTTGCGTGCAAAGCACAGTCAGCCGGTTTTCGTATTGCAACGCATGCAATTGGGGATGCTGCGATTGACCTGGTGCTGGAGGTATACAACGAAATTGCGAAAGACAATATACAGCAGGTGCATCACCGTATCGAACATCTCGGCTTGCCTTCTCCCGCAAACCTGCGTATGATGCATTCATTGCAGGTAAGCGCCGTAATGCAACCGGTATTTATTTATGAGCTGGGAAAAAATTTCAGGCAGTATTTACCGGACATATACCTTGACGATGTTTATCCGGCAAGATCTGTTTTGAATCATGCCGTTAACCTTGCATTCAGCACAGATGCTCCGGTGGTGAAAGATTTTAATCCTATAACCGGACTCATTGCGGCAAATAGTCGAATGGATGGTGATGGAATAGTGCTTGGTGCATCGCAAAGAATTAGCATGGATGAAAGCATCTATGCTTATACGATGGGAAGTGCGCTGGCCAATGGTGATCAGGAAAACCGGGGCAGCATAACTTGCGGGAAGTCAGCCGACTTTATTGTGCTCGACAAAAATATCAGCAAAGTACCGGTGAGGGAGCTTCAAACTTGCCGGGTATTGCAGGCATTTGTGAATGGCAACTGCCAATTTTCGCTGAATGATGCACGGTAATCAAAGGCCTTTGACCGGTGCATTCAGCAATTCATTAATCATGCGAATGGTCTTCTCTTTCTGGGCCGAAGCACCGATATAAAAACACTGAATGCCGAGCCATGCCGTATAGGCAAACTCTGCAAGTTCGCCGGCCTTTTCCGGCGGAACGCCGACAGCAAGATATAGGGTGCGCGTTACACCGATACGCTCATGATCCATCTTTTCAAGATACTTTCTAACCGTACGGTTATGCAGTGCCCAGGCACGCAGCGATAGTTCTGTTTTACCGGATACACTGAATACCTCATTAATCATCAGGTTCAGCCGTTCTCTTGGTGTTTGTCCCGAGTCAACTACCTCTTTTATGCGTCCGAGTGTTTCCGTTTCCCAGTATTTTAAAAGAATTTCTTCATAGTCGCTGATGCTTTCAAAATGATGATAGAAGGAACCTTTCGTAACACCAAACTTAATGCAGAGATGTTCTATCTTAATGGCATCATATCCCTCATCATTCAAGACTTTAATTCCTTTTCTGATCCAGTCTGTTTTTGTAAGTCTTGCCATATTCAGGTTTCTTTCATGAGCGTATCAAGTTCCGGCAGTGTGCGAATGAAGGATGTTTTTATTGCATAGATTCAAACCGGTAATCGCAAAATACAAATAATTCATGCAGATGGCAGGTGTCCTAAAGGAAACCTGTGCCCTCTTCCACCCTGAAGTCAAATGAATGAATTGCCGGTTTTCTTCCGTGTTTTTACAAATTGGTGTAGGTTTGCCGCACTTGAAAAATCATTCGCAGGTGGAGCATAAAAATTCTATATATGGGCATTTTCTTGCGGCAAGGATGGAGCGGCGGAAACAGTTGGCTGTACTGATTGATCCTGATAAGGTGACACCGGAATCATTGATCTTTGTTATTGATGTGGCAGCAAAGGCAAAGGTGGATTACTTTTTTGTGGGAGGAAGCCTGCTGTTAAATGATACGCTTGGCGAATGTATTGATGTAATAAAGAGCTGTTGTGAAATTCCGGTAATTATTTTTCCGGGCAGTCCTGCACAGGTTGATGCAAAGGCTGATGCCATCCTGTTACTTTCCCTTATCTCTGGCCGGAATCCGGACCTGTTGATCGGGCAGCAGGTCACCGCTGCGCCGGTGCTCAGAAACAGCGGGCTGGAAATTATCTCCACCGGCTATGTGCTTGTTGATGGCGGAGCAGGCACCACCGTTTCCTACATCAGCAATACGTTGCCGGTACCACATCAGAAAGACGATATTGCCATGTGTACTGCCATGGCAGGTGAAATGCTCGGTATGAAGTGCATCTATCTTGATGCGGGAAGCGGTGCAATGCAATCCATCAGCGAATCAATGATTCAACTGGTAAGAGAGCATATTGAAGTGCCGCTGATTGCCGGTGGCGGAATCAGAACGGCCGCGACAGCTGCTGATATTTGCAAGGCCGGCGCAGATATAGTTGTGGTTGGCAATGCCATTGAGAAGGATCCGATGCTGATTTTTTCTATGGCGCATGCAGTCCATAACCTGGCCCTCAGCCATTGACCATCACCGAATCATTAATGGTCATCCGAAGTCTATCTTCTGATCGAACCATTTCACTTAATATCATTTTCCGGACGCAGTACGATCAAAAATTTCTTAACCCATGATGCTAAAATTCCATTTCAGCTTTGCAGGGACGTGTCATTAAGTCAACAGGCAGTTGGTACCAGGTACGGCTCGATGATGGCACGATCATTTCCTGCCGCATAAAAGGTAAGCTCCGGCTGATTGACCGGCGAACAACCACGCCGGTAAATATTGGCGACCTCGTTGCCGTGAACATGGATGATGGAGATGCCACTATTCAGGAAGTCTTGCCCCGCAGCAATTATATTATTCGCCAATCGGCACGTAACCGCACCGCGGAACATATCATTGCTGCTAACATAGACCAGGCTTTTATCATGGCAACTATTGCCATGCCCCGCACATCAACGGGCTTCATTGATCGCTTCCTCGTAACAGCCACGGCTTATCATATTCCTTCCATTGTTCTCTTCAACAAGACTGACCTTTACACTGACAGTGAACAGGAGCAGGTAGCGTTGTTGTCAGCTATTTATGCTAAAGCGGGTTTTACGGTGGTGGCTACTTCAGCGGAAAAAAATCTGGGCGTGGAACAGGTCCGTGCGCTGATGAAGGGAAAGATTTCGCTGCTGGCCGGCCATTCAGGCGTTGGGAAATCAACACTGATCAACAAAATTGACCCTGCCCTGCAGTTGAAGACTGCTGCAGTAACATCTTATAATCAGAAGGGCAGGCATACCACAACTTTTGCTGAGATGTTTGAACTGCCATTTGGCGGCTTTATCATCGACACGCCCGGCATTAAGGAATTCGGGGTACTTGACTTTGAAGCAACGGAAGTAGCACAGTATTTTCCAGAAATGGAGAAACACATGCATGCATGCAGGTTCAATAATTGTCTGCACATCAATGAACCCGGTTGTGCCGTAAAAGTGGCATTGGAGACAGGCGACATTGCCATGAGCAGGTATGAAAACTATCTGTCCATCATACATGAATTGAATACTGATGAAAAAATCTATGATTAAAAAGGTCAACGACAGGACAATCAGTTTACCTTTCGATGCACACTGTGCTGGCAGATAAAAGATTACCAGCTGAAACATGCCCTAAAAATGATCAACTGATGAGAGCATTGATTCAACGTGTCGCTGCTGCAACGGTTTACATTGATGGAAACATCCATTCACAAATAGGAGGAGGGTTGCTTGTTTTATTAGGGATTGAAACAGCAGACGGCGATGAAGCGATCAATTGGCTGTCAGCGAAAATCACCAACCTGCGCATCTTTGATGATGAGCATGGTGTCATGAATCTTTCCCTGAAGGAAACCGGTGGTGCACTGATGCTGGTTAGCCAGTTTACGTTGCATGCAGCTGTTAAGAAGGGTAGCCGGCCTTCCTATATTAAAGCGGCGCGGCCAGAACAGGCATATCCGCTTTATGAAAAATTAGCGCAGCAGTTTGCAAAGGATCTTGGCAAAGAAATAGCAACAGGCGTATTCGGTGCCATGATGAAGATTGAACTGGTAAATGACGGACCCGTTACTATCTGGATAGATACGAACGATAAAAGCTGAATGGCTGCAACAGCACCTTCCGCACATCGGGCATTTTACTGAAGACCGGTTTTAAACCTTTGGCAATAGTTTTATTTTTGGTTTTTTATCCTGGTAATAATCGCAGAGGTTGAAAAGCCATTTGCGAATGGCACTATTTCAACGCGGCCGCCATATTGTTCCACAATATCTTTACCTACAACAGTATCGGCAGTATAGTCACCACCTTTCACAATCACATCCGGCGCGAGTGCTTTAATCAGTTCATAAGGTGTGTCTTCATCAAAGAAGATAACCGCATCTATAAAATCAAAGGATGCCATGATGAGAGCACGCGATTGCGCATCCTGTACCGGCCGTCCGGGTTTCAGCTTGCTTACCGAGGCATCGCTGTTCAGCGCTGCAATCAGGATATCTCCATAAGTGCGCGCTGTGGTAAGCAGGTGAATATGCCCGGCATGAATGATGTCAAAACAGCCGTTGGTGAAAACCACTTTCTTGCTTTTCAGATGCCAGGCGGCAATTTGCCGCTTTAACACGGGTATGGTGACAATTTTTTCTTGAATCACGGGAAGGTAATTCATGCGGCGGGAGATTTACGGTTAATGATGGGAAGAATTACCAAAGCGAGCAATCCAAAAGCCAGCATGCCAAATACCTGTGTGGCATGACTGAGAATGGCGTATGCCAATGCATCATTATTGGAGATGCCATAAAGTACGAGTGTCTGCGTTACAATTACATGAAAAGTGCCGAATCCGCCCTGAACAGGTGCAGCCCAACCGAAGGCACCGAATACCATCACGGCCAGCGCGGCGAGCCAGCCTAAGGTTGTTGTGGCCGGAAAGCTGAAGAATGTCACATAAGACATCAATAGGTACATCAACCAGATGAGGAAGGTATACAACAGGAATAGGTTCCTGTTTTTCAGGTTGCCTATCGTCTTAATGCCGTCGGCGAAACCACGCATCATATCTTTCAGCTTGAGGTAATACCTCGACCGTTTGATGCGCACGATATAAAACCACGAGACAAAAAGCACCAAAGCAAAGATGCCTGCCACCAGCAGGTAGAAGATGATTCCCTGTGAAAGCAGCAGATTCACCTTGTCGCCAATAGGTCCGAAAACATATTGTGTTGCCATACTGCTCATTTTTTCAAATTCGATGAGCAGGATCAGGAACAGCAACAGGAAGATGGTAAGCACATCAATGACGCGTTCAACCACTACCGTTCCGAATAATTTATTCATCGGCATTTTACCATAGTTGCTCAGCATGGCGCTGCGTGTTACTTCTCCCATACGCGGAATAGCCAGGTTGGCCATGTAGCCTGCCATCAGTGAAAAGAAGGTGTTGACAAGCCTCGGCCTGTAGCCCAACGGATGTATCAGCATATTCCATCGAAGAGAACGGAAGATGTTGCTGACTAATCCAAACACTAATGCAAGCAATGGCCACCACCAGTTGGCTGACTCCAGTTTTAACCTGATCTCTTCCAGGTTCTGATTGCGGATCACCAGCCAAAAAAGAAAACCCCCAATGGCTGCGAAAAGAAGGATACGGAAGGCGGAAAATAATTTCTGTTTCACTAACGGCTTAATAAGTTCTGTTCATTAGGAAAAATGATAGATGGTTTGAATAACCTGGCTTCTTCCCAATCAAGGGTTCCATAGGAAATGATGATAACGATGTCGCCGACGATGGCTTTCCTGGCAGCAGGCCCGTTGAGACAAATGGTTCCTGAGCCGCGTTTACCCTTTATCACATAAGTTTCTATCCGTTCTCCATTGTTTACGTTTACCACCTGCACCTTTTCATTCTCTATCAGGTTACTGGCATCCATCAGGTCTTCGTCTATGGTGATGCTGCCTACATAATCAATATTTGCTTCGGTAACCCTTACCCGGTGAATTTTTGATTTGACAACTTCAATGGTCATAGCGCGTGCAAAGATATAAATTGATCAGCGAACGGCCGGACAATGCAATCGGCTTACCGTAGATACACTGTTAACTGCCATGTAAATGCACAATGATGCAGTTGCATAAGGCAGTGTTGAAGCAGTTCATGCTCTTCGTCCGCAAGGCATATTTTATGGCACTCTTTGCATTATTGCTCCGCTGCAGTTTTTTTAGTGCTTGTTTTGTCGATGACTAAACTGTTTATGTATGGAAGTTTATTTGGAGCCGGGGCTGTTTTTTTGATTGGCTGAACATTTAGCATAAGTTCAGCCTTTCTCTTAATGTTATTTATTACCTTGATCTGGATTCCTTCACGGGTGAACAGCAATTGAATATTATTCATTCACCATGATGAAAAAAGAGCATCACAATGCAGTTTCAAGCAGTCAGCCATTCAATTAAATGACTGAAGCAAAACGTAAATGCAAGCTCACTGTGTTGGATCCCATGAAAAATAACATGCATAGGATTCACGAGTTGGTGGCATCATTTATCGTGATTCGACAGGTTGGTTTGAAAGAGCTATTGTAGGCACCGCAATTACCGGTTGGGCTTTTCCGATAACGGTTGCTTATATAGAGCTGAATGTTTATTTTCCCTTCAAACCATCTGTTAGAAATCTTCGGACTGCATTTTCATTAAGTGAGGCATCAGCAGTCAACTATGTGATGGTGTTCAATACGGATTAATCAGATTACCCTGTAAAATAGCTTTCATGAAACAATCAACGATATGAAGCGGATACTGATCATGATTTGTAGCATGATGCTTGGCATGCTCGCAATTAATACTGCCGGCCTGGCGCAAAATGAGGCCAACACCTGGTATTTCGGAAATTTTGCCGGTATTGATTTCAACAGCGGAGCAGCCGTTTCACTTACGGATGGAGTGATGAATGCAACGGAAGGTTGTGCCTCCATCAGCGATAAAAATACAGGCAGCATCCTTATGTATACCAATGGAGCAAAGGTGTGGAATGCCGATCATCAACTGATGGCCAACGGCACAGGACTCACCGGTGCCTCCTCCAGTGCCCAAGCCGCTGTCATCGTTCCGGATCCGGGTAACAGTGATCAGTATTATATTTTTACTGCCGGTGAATATTTCAGTGGTGGAAGTGATGGTTATCGTTACAGCATTGTGGATATGAGTCAGAATGGAGGCCTTGGTGCGGTTACAGCCGTAAAAAATATTCTGCTCTATGCTCCGGCCTGTGAGAAACTGGCAGTGATAAAAAACAGTGCCGGCACAGGCTATTGGATTACCACACATGAATGGAACGGTGCAAATTTCGTTTGTTATGAATTGACGGAAACAGGAATTTCATCACCCGTCTATTCAGCTGCGGGCACAGCTTACAGCAACTACAACCGCATCGGCTGCATGAAATTTTCGCCTGACGGATCGCGGCTTGCTACCGTGCTTTCAGGGCTCGATCAGGCCGAAGTCTATAATTTTGATGCTTCCACCGGAACCGTGTCGGATGCGATGAACCTGGGAACAATCACCAACAGCTTTCCTTATGTCTATGGCATAGCTTTTTCACCCAACGGAAAACGGTTGTACGTCGATGAAGAAAATAATTCCAATCTGTTTCAGTTCGACCTTGATGCCGGTTCACTGGCTGAAATCATTGCAAGCAAAACGATAGTAGGCACTTCTTCTTCATCGGCTATGCAGACGATGCAGCTTGGCCCCGACAAAAGACTCTATATCTGCCGAAACGGTTCCTCCAGTCTCGCCGTCGTCAACGATCCTGATGTAGCCGGCACAGGCTGCAATTTTGTCGATTACGGTTTTTATCTCGTTCAGGCAACCTGTGTTTACGGGCTTCCCGCATTTATTGAAAATGTTTTCGGCACTGAACCAGTACAACAAGTCTTCGTTGCTGCCAGCGATACGGATATCTGTGAAAAATTCTGCATCAACTTCTATGATCAGTCATTGAATAGCCCAACAGCATGGTACTGGGAATTTCAGGGAGCATCGCCGCCCACATCATCCCAGCAAAACCCTGACAATATCTGTTATGATACACCGGGCAGTTATGATGTATTGCTTGTCACTACCAATACCGACGGAGAAGATACACTGCTGCTCAGCGACTACATCACCGTTTATGCCACGCCGCCCTTTCCGATAATAACACAGGATGGTTCTTTGCTGACTTGCAGCCCGGCAGCTGCGTATCAGTGGCAATTTAACGGTACGGACATTCCCGGAGCCACCGGTCAGACCTACACAGTTACTCAGAGCGGATACTATACGGTAATAGTCTTCGAAGAGCACGGTTGCAAAAATTCGGCGACAGTAATCGTCACATTAACGGGTAGTGAAGATGTCATGGCTGATGGTGGCATCCATATCTATCCGAATCCTTCAGCTGGGATCTTCCATGTTCAGACGGATAATCTCTTAACATTCAGTTATACGATAGAAGTAGTAAATGCTCTTGGCCAGGTAGTCTTTCGCAGAGAAGCTGATTCTTCAATGCAAAGCACGGCGATTATTGATTTGTCGGATCAGCCGGCCGCCGTTTACATGCTTCGCCTTTCAGCAGGCATGCAATATCTTACCAGGAAGTTACAGCTCGTAAAATAAAGCCCGGAGTCAGATCATTCCATCTAATTTTTTTGCTTTCAGCAGAAAGGAAACAGGCCCCATTCAGGCGGATAATTTATGGGTAAGTTATGTTAAACCTGCGAGCGTGTCATGAAAGCGAACGTTTGATTACTGCAGCATCATATTATCAAGCAAACGAACATTGCCGATTAAAACCGCAGTCACGGCCACAATATGTTGTGCATTGTTCCAGTCGTTGACAATACGGAAGGAACGGCTGTCACAGAATTCAAAATAATCTACATCGGTATCTGGCATGTCTTGCATGCGGCTGACCGATGCCTGCTTTAATGATTCCGGTGTGTAGGCCCTGTAGTTTTCAGTAGCAAATACCAAAGTCTGATAGATAATGGATGCTGCATCACGCTGCTGTGGAGTGAGCCGGATATTTCTTGAACTCATGGCCAGCCCGTTTTCTTCCCGGAAGGTCGGGCAGATGATGATATGCGTGGCATAGCCTCTTACATCGCACAACCGCTCAATCACCTTAACCTGCTGAAAGTCCTTTTGGCCGAGATACAATCGGTCGGGCTGCACGATTGTCAGAAAGCGGTCAACCACATTGGCCACCCCATTGAAATGTCCGGGTCGCGAGGCCCCTTCAAGAAACGATTCCAGGTGGCCAAGGTCATATTGTATCAGTTGGCCGGGGCCATCCGGATAAACATCGGTTACATCTGGCAGAAACAGGATGTCACAGCCGGAATTAATAAGCTGCTCAATGTCGGTTTCAATCGGGCGGGGATATTTTTCAAGGTCTTTTGGATCATTAAACTGCGCGGGATTGACGAAGATGCTGCATACTACCAGGTCGTTTTCCGCTTTGGCCCGTGTTATCAGCGACAGGTGACCGGCATGAAGGGCTCCCATCGTAGGTACAAATCCAATTGATTTACCCGCTGATTTTGCTAAAGTCAGATATTCGGAGATAGCCGTTGTCTTAAACTGAATCACGCATTAAAGTTTTTGAAGATGGCGCGAAAGATAGCATTTAAAGGCAACTGATCTTTATGGGCAGTGTGCCGGCATTCAGCAAATGAACAACTGCAAAGGATCTCGTTCCTAATCGGCAAGGCACTGTGCTTACGTTCCTTTGTCTGCTCTTTTGGAAAAGTTCAGGCTTTTTTTTAGTATCTTTGCCCACTGTTTTTCAGAGGTTAACCTTGAAACCTCCTTCCAAATTGAAAATTCCCAGATGACTAAAAAAAGAGTACTGATCATCACGCAGGAAATGAAACCATACCTGGTGTTATCAGAGATGGCCCGCATTACAAACCAGTTACCTGTTCACCTGCTCAACCAGGGAATGGAAGTGCGTGTACTGATGCCCAGATTTGGCAGTATTAATGAAAGGAGGCACCGTCTGCATGAAGTTGTAAGGCTTTCCGGTATGAACATCATTATTGACGATGATGATTTTCCGCTGATTATCAAAGTTGCTTCATTACCCGGCGCCCGCCTTCAGGTGTATTTTCTTGATAATGAAGACTTTTTTAAACGCAAATACGACTTTACCGACGAACATCATAAATTCTATGATGATAACGCCGAACGGATGATTTTCTTCTGTAAGGGTGCGCTGGAAACCGTAAAAAAGTGGGGATGGCCGCCTGATATTATTCATTGCCACGGCTGGATGACAAGCCTTGTTCCTATGTATATAAAAACCGTTTACAAGAAAGAACCTGTCTTTCACAATTCAAAAGTGGTTTATTCCGTTTACGATAATCCTTTTGAGGGATCACTCGGCAAATCGTTTAACACCAAAGCATTGATACATAAGGATATTAAGGAGACAGACTTTGACTTTTATAAGAAAGGCGATTTCACCGGGCTTAATAAGGGCGGCATTGCACATGCTGATGCCATCATCCTGGGCGATCAAAAGATAGATAAGACGCTGAAGACTTTCATGAAAGCACAGAAAAATAAACCGGTCATGGAGTTCATGAACGGCGAATCATTTCCTGCCGCCTACCAGGAATTTTATGCATCGCTTACAAAAAAATGAGTGTCCTGAATAATCACTATCTGCACTGCATCGCTCTTGGGCGCTTATAGCTTTGATCTTTACTATGCAAATCACCAACAGACACCGGACGAGAATATGATGTTAAGGAATGTAGCGGGTTGGTTGCTTTTGGCGGCTGTTGCACTCTTTTCCTGCAATAAAACTACAGAAATCGGGGTGGGCATTCTGCCTCCTTCCTCTGATATCAATGCCACTTTTACGGATACATTTAAAGTGGTTACCACGCCAATGCGCCAGGATTCGCTGGTGACAAGCAGCCAGTTTTACAGCCTGCTTGGTAATATGTATGACCCCATCTTTGGAAAATCATACGCCGCCATCTTCACCGAATTCCAGTTGCCGACAACGGCTATTGACCTTGGTAATCCAGATACTTTGTTCATTGATTCAGTGGTACTTACCATGGGTTACTTTAAAACCTATGGCTATGCTGATGTTCCACAATCATTTACCGTTCATGAAGTGACGGAAAAGATGAGCCCAAAACCTGATGACGGTTATTTTTCCAATAAATCATTTGCCACCGGTGCGGAAGTACTCGGCAGGAAGCAGTTGCTGGTGCCGGCATTGAATGACAGTATTGAAGTGCTGGGCGTAACCTTCCCTCCACACCTTCGTATCCGGCTTTCCGACAGGTTCGGACAGGATCTGCTTGATCAGTCAGGGCAGGCCAGCCTGGCCACTGATTCCGCATTCAAGGAATATTTTCATGGTTTGCTCATTCAACCCGACACCGTTGCCACACCGTATGCGGCAAGCATGCTTTATCTGGCCATGCTGTCTTCGGTGAGTGGTCTGCGCATCTACTGGCACACACCGGCCAAGAGTAAGCTGAATATCAATTTCCCGGTAAGCACCAGTGAAGTAAAAACAAATTATTTCCGTCACGCCTATGCCGGCACCGTGGTGGCGAGTCATCTGCAGGTTGAGACACAAGATGGCGACAGTCTTCTTTTTATTCAATCCATGGCAGGTATCAGAACGAGGGTGAGCATACCGAATTTGCTGAACCTGCATGATGTGATCATTAATAAAGCTGAACTGGTGATTTCTCAGCGTTTGGATCCCAACAGGGCCGATAGCGTATTCAAACCGCCGGTGCAGTTGTTGATTGTGACGCTCGACAGTGCGGGTAAAATCAAAGCTATTCCGGATAATGATGATGTGAATCATGCATTTCCATCCTATGGTGGCAATAGGGTGGAGTTTGGCATCCTGCCCGGCGATACGGTGGCACAATACAAGTTTAACATTTCGCAGCAGGTACAATTGCTGATCGATGGTAAAATCACCGATTATGGGCTATTCCTCATTAATAACAGTGCGCAGGAAACGGCCGACCGCCTGATGGCGGGCGGCGGCAACCGGGATGATGTGTATAAGACCAAACTCAATATCATTTACACTCCCATCGAATAACTACCTTTAAAATAAATTCACTCAGCATGTGTGGAATCGTCGGTTACATAGGTAATAAGCAGGCTTTCCCCATTCTTATCAAAGGCCTTCACCGGCTTGAATACAGGGGCTACGACAGTGCCGGAGTTGCCTTGCTCAACAACTCGCTCCATGTCTATAAAAAAGCGGGTAAGGTGAGCGCACTGGAAGAGTTTGTGGCCGATAAAGACACCAACGGCACCATTGGCATCGGCCATACCAGATGGGCTACCCATGGTGAACCCAATGATGTAAATGCCCATCCGCATTTCTCTGAAACAAAAAGCCTGGCCATTATTCACAATGGGATTATTGAAAATTATGCTACGCTGAAAGAAGAGCTGTTGCTGCGCGGTCATCATTTTGAATCCGATACAGATACGGAAGTCTTGATTCACCTGATAGAAGACATTATGGTGAATGAAGTGCAGGACTTGCCGGAAGCAGTGCGCATAGCACTGAATGAAGTTGTGGGGGCTTATGCCATCGTTATCCTGGCAAAAAATAATCCGGATATGCTGGTGGCAGCCAGAAAAGGCAGTCCTCTTGTAATCGGCATTGGCGTGCATGAATACTTTGTGGCATCAGATGCAACACCGATAGTGGAGTTTACCAAAAACGTGGTGTACCTCAATGATGAGGAGATTGCCGTACTGAACCGCAATAGCGACCTCACCATTAAAACAATCGGCAACAAGGTGAAGACGCCATACATCGAGGAACTGGAGCTGAAGCTGGAGATGCTGGAGAAAGGCGGCTATGATCATTTCATGTTGAAGGAAATCTATGAACAGCCCAATTCCATCCGCGACAGCCTGCGCGGCAGGTTGAATACCTATACGGGAAAAATTAAACTTGGCGGCTTCGCGGAGTATGAGGAAAAGCTGTCGCATGCCAAGGGGCTTACCATGATTGCCTGCGGCACATCGTGGCATGCAGCTATTGTAGCGGAGTATTTGTTTGAAGACCTGGCAAGAATACCTGTTGAGGTGGAATATGCTTCTGAGTTCCGCTACCGTAATCCCATCGTTACACCCGACGATATCGTAATCGCGATTTCACAATCAGGCGAAACGGCGGATACACTGGCCGCTATTCAGTTGGCTAAATCGAAGGGAGCTACTGTTTTTGGAATATGCAACGTGGTGGGATCTTCCATTTCCCGGGCCGTGGATGCAGGATCCTATACGCATGCGGGCCCTGAAATAGGAGTGGCTTCCACGAAAGCGTTTACCGCACAGGTAACCGTGTTGAGTATGCTGGCGTTATATACGGCACGCAAGCGCGGAACTATTACACAATCAAGGTATCATCAGCTGATCAATGAACTGGATTCTATTCCTGAAAAGGTAAAACAGGTTTTGAAAACGAATGAACAGATCAAATACATCGCTGACTTTTTTAAAGATACCCGCAACTTTTTATATCTCGGGCGTGGCTATAACTTCCCGGTAGGACTGGAAGGCGCCTTAAAGCTGAAGGAAATTTCTTACATCCATGCAGAAGGTTATCCGGCAGCCGAAATGAAACACGGCCCGATTGCACTCATTGATGATGAAATGCCGGTGGTGGTCTTAGCCACTAAAGGCGGTCCGTATGATAAAATCCTGAGCAACATACAGGAAGTGAAGGCGCGCAAAGGACGTATCATCGCTATTGTAACAGAAGGTGATAAAATCATCCGTGACCTCGCTGAGTTCGTGATAGAAATTCCGGAGACCGAAGAATCGCTGACTCCCCTGCTGTCGGTAATTCCGTTGCAGCTACTGGCTTACCATATCGCCGTTTTGCGCGGCTGCAATGTAGACCAGCCACGCAACCTTGCCAAAAGCGTAACAGTGGAGTAAGGTTTGCCTTGTATTCGATTACTGCGGCACGATAAATTTACCCGAAGCAATGTCGTCTGTCTTGAGCAGCTGCAGCGGTTAACGCAATGCTGATGGCTGTTGCCTGCGCTTTCTAATTTATAACCGGTGCGGTGCAAACATTATTTCGCACCATATTGCGAAACAATATCAGCAAGAAATAAACTCCGGCAATCTATGCAGATGTAATACCGGCACGATCAAACGGCCTGCCAGCGGTTTGCAGTTGCCTTACTAAGCGAAACAGGCCGGCTGATGAATGGCCGGCCTGTTTCGTGTAGCTTAGAATATAGCTTCAATGGTCCTGCCAATGCTTCCTTACTTCATAGCCTCCTGGTAACGGAGCGACACCTCATCCCAATTAATCACATTCCAGAATGCAGCGATATAATCCGGGCGCTTGTTCTGGTACTTCAGGTAGTATGCATGTTCCCAAACATCCATTCCCAGCACCGGCGTACCTTTTACTTCTACCACATCCATCAACGGGTTGTCCTGGTTAGGTGTAGAAGTTACCGCCAGCTTTTTGTTCGCATCCACAATCAGCCAGGCCCAGCCGGAACCAAAGCGGGTGGTGCCAGCCGCAGAAAAGGCTTCATAGAATTTCTCAAAACTGCCGAGGTTACTGGTGATGGCATCCAGCAATACACCTTTTGGTGCGCCGCCGCCACCCGGTTTCATAACTGACCAGAATAATGAATGGTTGTAGTGCCCGCCGCCATTGTTGCGCACGGCTACCTGAAACTTTGAAATGTTTTTACAGATTTCTTCGATGCTCCATCCCGAAGCATCATTGCCTTCCAGCGCTTTGTTCAGATTAGTGACATAGGCGGCATGGTGTTTATCGTGGTGGATCTGCATCGTCATCGCATCAATGTGCGGCTCGAGTGCGTCAAAGCCATAGGGTAAGGGAGGAAGTTGAAAAGCCATAGACAGAAAGTTTTAGAGTTTGAGATGTTAATTGATGTATCAGGCAAATATAACTTTTTGGATGTGGCAAAGGTTCACATAGGATAGAAATGGTGGTCTGATGGCCATTACCGTTTATGAGGCAATTACCCAAAAGCCTATCCAGTATGCCTGATAAGCACAAAGATTGACAGCTATTCCAAAAGACATCACTCCCTTTTTCGTTTAAAAAACTCCCGCACCAGGTTACCGCATTCTTCTTCCAGTATGCCTGTTTCAACAATTGTTTTTGGATGTAGCGGCGATGGTGTAAACAATGTAAACCCTTTCTTCAGATCCATAGCGCCGATAACAAGTTGCGTCACCTGGGCCCATCCGATTGCAGCTGCACACATCATACAGGGTTCAAGCGTCACATAAAGTGCACAGCCTTTCAAGTATTTGCTGTTAAAAAAGCCGGCGGCCGCAGTGATGGCCATAATCTCGGCATGCGCGGTTACATCCTGCAGCCGTTCCACCTGGTTATAGCCTTTTCCGATTATCTGGTTATTGCTTACCATGATGGCGCCAACTGGAACTTCATCTTCCTCCAATGCCTGCATGGCTTCCTTTATAGCCAGGCTCATGAAATATTCGTGAGAAAAAGACGTCAAAGGATTGGTGTTGGGTGTTTTAGAATCTTTTAATTGCCGGATTCAAGGACGGCAGACAACAGGATCGTCGCCAGATCCTCAAAAGTTGCTGTGCAATTGATCGCTGACCACATTCATTTTTATTTATCTTTGGCCGCACTAAAAATAAAGAATCTTTTGAGGCGTCTTTTTTTTGTTTTAGGGTTGGGGCTTTGTATCTTTCAAACTGTCAGCGCACAGCAGCTATGGACACTTGAGGAGTGTGCCGCCTACGCTACGGCAAATAATATTTCGCTGAAACAGGCACAGCTCAATGCACAGCTTTCGGAATATACGCTTACACAGTCAAAGCTGAACCTGCTCCCAAATGTAAATGCCAGCACAGGCTATTATTTTAACTTCGGCCGGACGATTGACCCTACCACCAACCTGTTTGTGAATCAAAACACACAAACCAATACGATTCAGCTATCCCTCGGTTACCCGTTGTTTAATGGTTTGCAAAGGCTGAATTCCATTAAACAAAATGAATTTAGTTTGCTGGCAAGTGAAGCCGCGACAGACAATACCGAACAAACCATCCTCCTGTATGTTACCGGCGGATTCCTCGAAATTGTATATGGCAAGGAAAACCTGTCGAATGCGGAAGAGCAGTTGAAGTTATCGCGCGCACAGATGGACCGGACGAAATTGCTGGTGGAGGCCGGAACCCTTCCGCAGGGAGCGCTCTATGATATGGAAGCGCAGGTGGCAAATGATGAGCTGGCGAAAGTTACCGCGCAGAATGCATTGGACATTGCAAAGCTTAACCTCGCCCAACTGATGAATTTGATGCAACCTGTAGAGGTGTCAGTACCCGATATCAATATGAGTGCGGAGTTATTGCGCGATCTCAACATCACTTCCGACAGTATATTTCGCACCGCTGTGCAGTTGCAGCCGGTAATAAAAAATGCAGAATATAACCTGTTCAGCTATCAGCGCGGCCTTGCCGTGGCTAAAGGTGCACAGTATCCCTCCTTATCTTTTTTTGGAAGCCTTTCAACCAATTATTCAAATGCCTATCAGCGCATTGGCTCCATTGATACTGTAATCGGTGAGCCTTACCAGATTGGATATGTTGCAAGCAGCGGAGAGCCTGTGTTATCCCCGCAGTTTGATATTATACCGGTCTTTAAAGACGCTGCTTACACCACACAGCTTAAAGACAACTTCGGGCAGGCCTTCGGCTTCAGCCTTGATATCCCAATTTTTAACAACTGGAATACGCGTACCAATATCAGCCGTTCTAAAATCAATGTGCAGAATGCAGAGTATGCCCTGCAGTCGGCGAAGCAGCAGCTGGAGAAGGATGTGCAGACAGCCTACCAGGACGCTGTGGCGGCGAAAAACAGTTATTCGGCAGCGCTGAAGAGTGTGACTGCGCTGGAGAAATCATTTGATGATGCGCAGAAGAAGTTTAACCTCGGTGCCATCACGTCGCTCGATTATACTACGGCAAAAAGCAACCTTACCAAAGCACAATCCTCCCTGCTGCAGGCGAAATTCAAATATATCTTTAAGCTGAAAGTACTGGATCTTTACCAGGGAAAACCACTAACACTGCAATAAGCATGTTCAAGAAAAACAGGTTACTCATTATTCTGATTGCCATCGTGGTGATACTGATCATCGTATTGATGGTAGGAAAAAAGCAGGGATGGATCGGCGGCGGCAAGGAAACGGAAGTGAGCGCGGAAGCAGTTTCCCATAAGGATATTGTGGAAAGAGTTTCCGCAAGCGGGAAGATCTATCCTGAGCTGGATGTGAAATTAAGCCCTGATGTATCGGGTGAGGTAACGCAACTTTACATCAAAGAAGGCGATTCCGTGCAGGCAGGCATGGTGCTTGCTAAAATCAAACCCGATATCTATCAGGCAATTCTCGACCGTTCGGTTGCTGCATTAAATACGGCAAAGTCCAACTCGTTGCAGTCGCAGTCGGCACTGATACAGGTTACGGCAGAACTGGAACGGGCCGAGAAAAATTATAACCGCAACAAGGATCTGCATAATCAGAAGGTTATTTCTGATGCTGATTTTGAAAATATTGAGGCGGCTTACAAAGCAGCGAAAGCCAACTATGATGGCGCGCTGATGACGGTGAAGGCCGCCGACTACAATGTGCAAAGCGCCGAAGCAAGTGTGAAGGAAGCCACGGAAGATCTGCGCAAGACGACCATCTATGCGCCGATCACCGGTATCGTATCACAACTCAACATTGAAAAGGGAGAACGTGTGCTGGGCACCACACAGATGGAAGGCACTGATATGATGCACATTTCAGATCTGAATGCCATTGAAGCACGGGTGGATGTAAGTGAGAACGATGTGCTCAGAGTGCAGTTGGGCGATACATCGGAAATTGAACTCGATGCCTATCCCGATAAGAAATTTAAAGGCGTGGTGAAGCAGATCGCCAACTCGGCGAAGAGTACACTAACCGGGCAGTCGGAACAGGTAACCAACTTTGAAGTTAAGATCCTGTTGCTGAAGGATTCCTATAAGGAACTGATCGGCACTGAAGGCAAAAAATTTCCATTCCTGCCGGGCATGTCGGCTTCAGTTGCTATCATGACCAATAAAGTGACTAATGTGATGGCTATTCCCATACAGTCGGTAACAACAAGAGATGCTGCCGATACGGCGAGTGCAAAGAATTCAACGGCAACCGTTGCCACGAAAGCAACGCCTGCCGGTAAGGATACCAAAAAAGATGCAGGCAAGCCGCTGGAGGTGGTATTTGTGGTGAAAGATGGCAAAGCTAAAACGGTAGCGGTAAAGACCGGCATACAGGATGATGAATTCATCGAGATTAAATCAGGATTGAAAGGTGATGAGCAGGTGATCACCGGGCCTTTCAGTGCCATCTCAAGGTTGCTCAAGAATGGAGATGTCGTGAAAATCGTGGATAAAGAGAAACTCTTTAGCGGCGAGTCGAAGTAAAGCATTATCCTCGTCTGCAAAAAGACCTGATCGTTCCAGTGCCTGAATTAATGGTGCGGAAAAGAAATGCAGTTGGTGCGAATGATCTGTCCTTCTTTTACCCTTCAACTTTCAGCGAAATAAAACATGCCTCTGCTATGACTACCGGCAATATTAGTATGATAGGCGGGGGAAGTTGGGCTACCGCACTCACCAAGGTGCTGAATGAAAATGAAAAAGTGGTGCACTGGTGGCTGCGTGATGCGGCAGCAGTTGAAAATCTTATCACCCGCCACAATAATCCGAACTACCTGAGTTCGGTGGACTTCAATCCTGCATACATTCTTCCTTCTGATGATTTAAAAAGAACGATGGCAGCAGCAGAGATTGTTTTTCTGGCTGTGCCTGCGGCATTCTTAAAACAGGCATTGCAGCCACTCGATGCAGCAGATTTGAGGAATAAAATAGTGGTATCGGCTATTAAGGGTATGATACCCGGCGACAACCTGCTGATCGCGGATTACATGCACCGTTTTTTTGAGGTGCCGCTTGAAAATTCAGTCATCATCAGCGGGCCTTGTCATGCGGAAGAAGTGGCATTGGAAAAACTGAGTTATCTCACACTTGCATGCCAGCGGAGTGATTATGCGGGACTGATATGCGATTTGCTTCGTTGCAGATATATCCGTTGTACACCTTCAGATGATATCTATGGCACTGAATATGGCGCCGTGCTGAAAAACATTTATGCCTTGACGGCAGGCATCTGTCACGGGCTTGGTTATGGTGATAATTTTCAGGCTGTGTTGATCTCCAATGCCATTGAAGAGATGGAGCGGTTTGTAAAAGCCGTACATCCAATCACACGCGATATTAAGGACTCGGCTTACCTCGGCGACCTGATGGTGACGGCCTATTCGCAGTTCAGCCGTAACAGGACATTTGGTAATATGATCGGCAAAGGTTATTCGGTGAAAGCTGTTTTGCTGGAGATGAATATGATTGCCGAAGGATATAATGCAGCGAAGTGTATTCATGAAGTGAATAAGCAACTGCAGGTTGACCTGTTGATTGGTGAAGCCACCTACCGCATTTTATATGAAGGCGCCGATGCAAGGGAAACTATTGCAAAGATGAGTGAAGGATTGAGCTGATGTGAAGCAGCAGGTTATGCTTCCGTTTTCATGGCGGCGATTTCCTTTTTTACAGCAAGAAATTCTTCCCATACTTCCCTTACAATTTCAGCCGCGGGTTTAATGGAACGGATACCTGCACTTACTTCGCCGATCTCCAGTTCACCCTCTTCCAGGTCACCTTCAAACATACCGCGCTTGGCGCGCGCACGGCCGAGGATAGTTTTTATTTCCTCCGCTTTTGCGCCACGATCTTCAGCTGCCTGCACCTGTTCGAAAAATTTATTCTTCACCAGCCTGACCGGAACAATTTTTTTCATGGCTACCATGGTGCTGCCTTCTTCCAGCGAAATAATCTTTTGTTTAAAACTTTCATGTGCACTGGCTTCTTCACTTGCCGCGAAGCGTGTTCCCATCTGCACGCCTTCTGCGCCGAGCGCAAAGGCTGCCATCATCGACCGTCCGGAGGAGATGCCTCCCGCAGCTATCAGCGGAATGTTTATAGCCTGTCTTACCAATGGAATCAAGACCATGGTAGTGGTTTCTTCCCGACCGTTGTGGCCGCCCGCCTCAAATCCTTCCGCCACAATAGCATCACAGCCGGCTTCTTGTGCTTTCAATGCAAACTTCGAACTCGATACCACATGCACAACTTTGATATTGTTTTCTTTTAAAACCGGAGTCCATGTTTTGGGATTGCCTGCGGAAGTGAAAACGATCTGCACTCCTTCCTCCATTATGGTCTTCATGTGTTGATCAATATCCGGATACAAAAGCGGCACATTTACACCGAATGGCTTCTTGGTAGCTGTCTTGCATTTGCGGATATGCTGACGGAGAATTTCAGGATACATGGATCCGGCGCCGATGATGCCCAGTCCGCCGGCATTACTTACGGCTGAAGCGAGTTCCCATCCGGAACACCAGATCATGCCGGCCTGGATGATTGGATATTGAATTCCGAAGAGTTGGTTAATCCTGTTTTGCATGGCATTGATCGCAGTAAACGCCGAAGGTGAAGTATGGGGAAAAAATCAACGCAAGTCAATTTCTGTATCGTCGCCGAGGTTCAGCCGCTGACTCATACCGCGGATGGTGGCATCATTACCCACGAGCGAATGATGCAGCAGCACATCATTGATGATGGAATTGCTGCCGATGATGGAATCTTTAATGATGGATGAAGTGATGATGGTGTTTTCACCGATAGTGACATTAGGGCCCACGATGCTGTTGCTCAGTTTACAATTGTCGGCTATGCTCACCGGATCGATGATGATGGAATTTTCATGCTGCAGGTTGGCTGCATGCCCGTGCCCCATTTTTTTCAGCAGGATGGAATTGGTTTCCAGCAGTGTTTCTTTTCTGCCGCAGTCAAACCAGTTGTTCACTTTATAACCTTTAAACACAATGCCTTTTTCAATCATGCGCATGAGGGCATCGGTGAGTTGAATCTCACCCCGCGTCACAACTTTGTTTTTGATGTTGTAATCAAGGGCTTCAAACAAGGCAGCTGATTCATTGATCTTATATAACCCGACCAGTGCGAGGTTGGATTTCGGGATCTGCGGTTTTTCAATCAGCCTGCTGATGAGTCCGCCCTTCTCATCCATTTCCACTACACCGAACGTGCGGGGATCATCGACTTTTTTCACACAAAGCAGGGAGGTTGGCGCGGCAATGATTTCTTTCATGTTCAGGTCGAAGACACTGTCGCCCAGCGCGATGAAAACGGGCTCATTGTTTTTTACAAAGTCGCGGGCATGCCAGATGGCGTGGCCGATACCTTCGCGTGATGGCTGATCAACAAAAGTGGCATGGATGGCCGGATACCGGTTGGTTACATAATCACGTATTTTATCACCGAGGTAACCAATGATGAAAATATAATCTTTCACACCTGCTTCAATCATCTCATCAATGATGAAAGCAAGAATCGGTTTGCCGGCAATAGGTATCAGCGCCTTCGGCTGCGTGTAAGTATGGGGACGAAGTTTTGTTCCTGTTCCGGCAACAGGGATAATGGCTTTCATCAAAGGGTGTTTTGACCGCCCAAAATACAATAAAGCTTCCGGAGTGTGAAGCAGGGAGTAAGATTGCAGTAAAAGTAATGCCTATTCTGATTTCAGTTGCATAACACTGATCACCGGGTAGTGATCGGAGTGATCTTCACAGATTGTGCGGTAGCTGCTGATATCAAATTTTTCATCAGCAAAAATATAGTCAATGCGGTAAATTTTCGGAAACCCTGAATACGTGGGTGCAATTCCCCATCCGGCTTTTAAAAAGGCATCCTGCAGGTTATCAGAGAGCGTATGGTAAGAAAAGGAAGCAGGCGTATCATTAAAGTCACCGCAGGCGATAACCGGATACGGACTTTTCGCAATTTGTTGTTCAATATCAAGTGCCTGTTCACCACGGTAAATAAAGGCCTGTTTCAGCTTAGAAAAAATGGCACGCGTTGGTTTCACCTTCACGTCCTGGTTTTCCGAGATCTCTTCAAGATATTGATAATCCTGCCTGGAAAGGTAGATTGATTGCAAGTGGATATTGAACACTCTTACGATGCCGCCATCTGTTTTGATGTCGGCATAGCTGCAGGAGTTCTGTGTCTTGTTATCAAATTTTACGCTGCCATGATCAGCCACCGGATACCTGCTGAAGATGGCAGTGCCAAATGATCTGCCGTTTTTGCCGGTTTTCTTTTTTTCAAAATAGTAGTGCGATAAGCCAGCCGTTGCGGAGAGCTGACGGATAGTATTAAAGCTGCCGGTATCGTTGTTATAAAATTCCTGCAGGCAAACGATGTCAGGATGTTCACGTTTGATCATTTCCAATATACCCTGCAAGGCATTCTGTTCTTTGCTCCAGTGATAAACGTCAAAGTTGCGCACATTGTAGCTCATCACACATAAACCTTTTATCGACTTGGCAGTCGCCTTTTCCGGAAAATGAAATGCGCAATAACTCTTTAACACCGGAAGAGTTATTAAGATGGCCACAATGGAGATCAGGGTATATTTCAACCGCACCACCATCCAGAAAAGGAGAAAGAAGATATTGATGGTAAGAAACAGCAGGTAAAGCAAACCGAAGAATGACAGAAACCACCAGTCGGCCGGATTCAGGTAAATACTCCATCCGCCGGCAGCGAGTGCGATGGCGGCGAGCAGGTTCAGCAAAGCAAAGAGTCTCTTAAGAAATGTCAATCAGGAAAAAGGAATGTTTGGTGGATATTCAGCCTTCATTGCTGACAAGAAACAAAAATTCTTTTTCTTCTTTCGAAAGTGATTCATAACCGGATGCTGCGATCTTATCGAGAATCATATCAAGTTTTTCCTGCCTTGAGGGCGAGGTTGTTGTTTTATTGTTTCCTTTTCTGCTTTGATTTTCCTGTTTGCGGTATGTAACTTTCAACGAAGGCTTTGCCGAAAAAAGTTGCGCGACTTTGTCGAAGCACCAGTTGATGCCATATGATAAATCCCTGCCCTGTTGCAGCTGACGGATGAATACAAAGCCAAAGAGTGCTCCGCCCAGATGGGCGATGTGGCCACCTGCGTTGGAAGACGGAATACTGATAAAGTCAAGCACCAGGGTAAACAGGGCAATCCATTTAATTTTTATGGGACCGAAAAACATCAGCATGAGTGTGTAGTCGGGAACCAAAGTGGCAGCAGCAATCATGATGGCCATCACGCCCGCCGATGCGCCCCACGCCCTTGCATCAGCAACGGATGCCGCAAACACCGGGAAGACCTGGTAGCTGATGATGAACAATATAGCACCACAAACTCCGCCGGCAAGGTATAAGGGAAGTATCTTCCTGTTGCCAAGAAACTCAGTGAGGATACTTCCAAACCAGTAAAGCACCAGCATGTTAAACAAGAGGTGCATCAGTTCTCCGTGTGTAAACAGCGATGTGATCAGCGTCCAGGGCTGACGCAACAGCAGGTTGATGCTTGCCGGGACACCTAAAAAATCCGCGTAATAAGACGCATCCAGCCCGTTGCCGGAAAGCCAGAAAATAAGGCGGATAAGTTGAATGGCAAGAAAGACAATCACGTTAACGGCAATCAGCGGCACCACCATCCGGTCTTTCCGTAACAGCGTTTGTCTTAATTCACGCCACAGGGTATTGTTATTCATCAAAAGAAATCTTGCCTGTTATTTTTGTTCCACAAACGAATCAGGATAAAGCCGAATAACATTCCGCCAATATGAGCGAAATGTGCCACACCGCTTTGTGCACCTGAAAAGCCTGCATACAGTTCGAATAAACCGTAAAAAATTACAAAATATTTTGCTTTGATAGGTATAGGGGGGAACAACAGGTATAAGTACGTATTCGGAAACAGCATGCCGAAGCCAAGCAGCAGGCCAAATACAGCTCCTGAGGCGCCTACCACCGGTATGTCGGCCAGAATGCTCAGGAGACTGTTGGCCATATCAACAGACTGACTGATGTATCCGGGATCTGCAGGGTTATCTTTCCATGCAGTGATAAACTGGTCGATCATATTCATATTGAGCAGGTGATCATGCTGCGTGGTGAGCGTGGCAAATTCCGGAACTCCCGGATGCATGAGGTAAGTGTTCACCGCGCTCTGAAGCTGTGCATATTCAAACCAGCTTACGCCAAGGTGCAGGAAGGCCCCGCCCAGTCCGCAGATAAAATAATAAATCAGGAAACGTTTCGGGCCCCACACATTTTCCAGCACACTGCCAAACATCCATAAGGCAAACATATTGGAGAAGAGATGCATGATACTGCCATGCATAAAGATGTGTGTCACGAGCTGAAACGGCCTGAACAAATCAGAAGCGAAAAAATGCAGTCCGAGTATATTGACCAGGTCAATATTGAAATTATTTTGCAATACTACCGTGGCCAGGAACAGCAACCCGTTCAGTATTAGTAGATTCTTCACCACCAGCGGTAGTACCTGAAAGCCTTGCGGCCGGATATTAGTCATTTATGAATAAAGCATTAAGCATGAAGAAAACTGAATTTACTGACTGCATCCGTGAACGGATGCCATCTTATTTATCAAACAGCTTTTCAATTTCGTTTAAATCAAAAGTGATGACGGTATGTTTTCCTTCCGGTGTATAATAAGGAGTTTCACAGGCAAACAGCTGATCGGTGAGGTTGCGCATCTCTTTTTCCGTGAGTGGTTCGCCATGCCTGATCGCAGCTTTTTTTGCCATGGATAAAGCAAGCTGATGGCGCTTGTTCAGCTTAACGTTTGACTGACTTTGTTTGAATTCGTCGAGTATAGATTCAATAAGCTCTTTGTGATTGCCGTCACGGATATCAGAAGGGATACCATGTACCACAAATGAATTGCCACCGAATTCCTGTATGTCGAAGCCAAGGCCTGTGAATTCAGGCAACAGCTCGCGCAGCAACTCAAAATCAGCTGCAGCGATGTGCAGCGTCTCCGGAAAAAGCTGTTGCTGTGTGCTGAGGTTATTCAATTCAAGGCCTTTCAGATATTTTTCAAAAAGAATGCGTTCATGTGCGGCCTGCTGATCAATCAGGATGAATCCGGATTTGATCTGTGATACCAGGTAACGGTTATGCAACTGGAACGGGACGGTTTGTTTTTCTGAAAAATCTTCAATGGCAGCCGTGTTTTCAGCAGCGTCTTTTCCCCATGCACTGGGAACCGTTAATGTCTGCTGATCCTTCCTGCGGGCGATTTCATAAAGTTGCTCCCATCCATGTGAGGATCCCGGCGCTGCATAATCTTTTGGCCTGTTTACAATTTTCTCACGCCCGGCAAAGTCGCGCTGATCCTGCAGGCGTGGCAAGGCCGGCGCCGAAAACGATGACAGCTTATCAAACGCTGTTTCACGATCGAAGTCAAGTGTTGGCGTAATGGAATACTTGGAAAGACCTCTTTTCGCTGCGGCATTCACGAATGCATAGACGATGCGGTCATCATCAAATTTTATCTCTTGCTTCGTTGGATGCACATTGATGTCGATACGTGAAGGGTCAATGTCAATAAACAGCACATATAGCGGAAATGTATCTTTCTGCAGCAGCTGATCATATGCGCCGGTCACGGCATGATTCAGGTAATTATTTTTGATGAACCGGCGGTTCACAAAAAAAAACTGCTCACCGCGGGTGCGCTTTGCTGCATCCGGTTTGCCGATAAAGCCAAAGATGTTTACAATATTGGTTTTCTCTTCCACTGGCACCAGCCGTTCATTATACTGATTCCCAAAAACATTCACGATACGTTGTCGAAGGTTGCCCGGCGGAAGGTGAAATACCTGCATGCCGTTGTGATGCATCTCAAAATGTATTTCTGGATTGGCCAGGGCAATGCGCTGAAATTCTTCGATGATGTGCCGTGTTTCTACGGTATTCGCCTTCAGAAAATTCCTGCGGGCCGGCACATTGTAAAAAAGGTTCTTGATGGCGATGGATGTGCCCTCCGGCACTTGCGCCGGTTCCTGCCGTTTCACTACCGATCCCTCAATTTCCAGCAATGTGCCCAGAGTATCTTCCCTGCGTTTCGATTTCAGCTCTACTTGTGCGATGGCAGCGATGGAAGCCATGGCTTCACCTCTGAAACCCATGGTGCGTATTGCAAATAAATCATCGATGGTGGAAATTTTTGAAGTGGCATGCCGTTCAAAGCACATTCTCGCATCGGTTTCCGACATGCCGCATCCATTGTCGATCACCTGCACCAGTTGTTTGCCGGCGTCTTTAACGATAAGTTTGATCACCGTGGCTCCGGCGTCGAGCGCATTCTCCATCAGTTCTTTCACTGCCGATGACGGCCGCTGTATCACTTCGCCTGCGGCAATCTGGTTGGCAATGGAATCAGGAAGCTGATGAATAATGTCAGTCATTGTGGAAGGTTGGATTTCGCGTTGCGAATTTCGTTTAAAACTTCAGAATTTTATCTGCATGGATAAATTTAACCGCTACGGCTCACTAGGATGCGAGGTGAATATCAGCAGATTCAATCCGGGCGGTAAATTATGTATGGCTGCGTTTACTCCATAATAAACTGCCATCGCCATAGCTTAGAAAGCGGAAATTATGTGCAAGGGCATAGTCGTACACCATGCGCCAGTCATCACCAATGAAAGCAGCAACCAGCAAAAGCAAAGTGCTGTTGGGCAGATGAAAATTGGTGATCAGCCCGTCAACGATCTTAAAAGTATAGCCGGGTGCAATGATCAGTTTCGTGCTGGCTGTGAGCTGATTCAGCTTATGGCGCTGAAGGTATTGAAGAATAGCCATGAGCGATTGTTTTGCAGTGATGGATGATGTATTTATTGCTTCATCACTGGCCATCACTTCTTCATAGGGAGCCCATTGTGCAATTTGAAAGTCTTCCGCCCCATCCAGTATCATCTTCCCCAGCCAGTACATGCTTTCCAAAGTACGGCACGATGTGGTGCCCACGGCAATAATTGGCTCATCCAGTCGCGCAATTAATTGTTCCAGTGTTTCTTTATGCACGATCATCTGTTCCGCATGCATCGGATGATCGCGTATCTGCATTTCTTTTACCGGTTTGAAAGTGCCGGCGCCCACATGCAGGGTAACAAAGAGCCGTTGAATATTTTTCTGCTCTAATGCTTCAAAAACCGTGTTTGAAAAATGGAGGCCGGCAGTTGGTGCTGCCACAGATCCATCCTGTATTGCATAGATCGTCTGATAACGTTCTTCATCATCACCGGCTGCTGTTCTTTTAATATAGGGTGGAAGGGGCACAAAACCGGTAGCCTCCAGAATTTTTGCAAATGATATTTCTTCCGGGGTCCATGAAAAGTGAATTAGAAAGTCGTCACCGGCTTTGCCAGCCTGTTTCACTTCCAGTAATCCGTTCCTGCCGTCAATTGAAATTTTTTTAACCAGTTTTTTCTCCCGCCATTTTTTTGCATTGCCAACCAAGCAGCGCCAGGTACATGCGCCATGCTGAAACATCGCCAGTTGCATATCGTGAAATGGTTCTGCCGGCTCAAGCAGAAAGACTTCAATGGCTGCATGATGCTCATTTTCAAAAATGATACGCGCATGGATCACCTTTGTATCATTAAAGATGATGGTGGAATTACCGGGAAGGTGTTCTGCGATATCTCCGAACGCAGTGTCGGTCACTTTTCCATCTTCATACACCAGCATCCTGGATTGATCTCGTTGCGCCAGCAGATGCTGCGCGATTTTTTCATACGGCAAGGTGTAGGTAAAGTCAGCAATGAATAAGTTCTTCGGATGCATAGTGTCGCCTGGGCTTTAAAGGTAACCCTGAAAACAAACGATTGTTGCGCCTGCAGAAAATTGTTGAAGACTGTTTACCGGTAATGAAACGCAATGGCCTATTTTTACGCGCACTATGAGCAAAAGGATTTTGGTGCTGATGATGGCTTTCAATGGCATTGCACTTTTTGCAGGAAGCGCTCAGCATGAACAGCAATTTTCAGGGGACAATGGTATTCCTCCATACCTGTATGTAGCAAACCGTTGGGTGGATTCCATGCTGCAATCGATGACCGTGGAGGAGCGCATCGGCCAGCTTTTTATGGTGCAGGCTTATTCTCGCCCTGACAGTGACCAGGCCAAGGTGATTGACCTTATCACAAACTACCATGTCGGCGGCATTATTTTTATGCAGGGCGGGCCTGTCCGTCAGGCGCAACTCACCAATATTTTTCAGGGGCTTGCACGAGTCCCGCTTCTGATTGGCCAGGATGCCGAGTGGGGTTTGTCGATGCGAATTGACAGCACCATCCGGTTTCCGCGGGAAATTATGCTTGGTGCCATTCAGGATGATCAGCTGATTTATGCATTCGGCAAGGAGATGGCGCGGCAATGCAGGCGGATCGGTGTTAACGTAAGTTTCTCTCCCGTGGTGGATATCAACAGTAATCCGCTCAACCCTGTGATTGGTGACCGGTCATTCGGCCAGGATAAATACAATGTAGCGGCAAAAGGCATCATGTACATGCGCGGCCTGCAGGATGGTGGCGTATTGGCTTGCGCCAAACATTTTCCCGGACACGGAGATACCGACCAGGATTCGCATAAAACGTTGCCCACTATACAAAGATCGAGGGAGGAACTGGATTCAACTGAGTTATTTCCATTCCGCAAGCTGATAGATGCAGGGGTTGGCAGCGTGATGGTGGCCCATCTTAATATTCCTGCACTCGACACCACTACCAGCTTGCCATCCACACTTTCTAAAAAAATAATAACCGGCTTGTTGAAGGTTGATATGGGATTTAAAGGCCTCAGTTTTACCGATGCGCTGAACATGAAAGGAATCAGCACTTATAAATTACCGGGGGAGATTGAAGTGCGTGCTTTGCTTGCAGGCAATGATATCCTGCTGTTTTCCGGAAATGTGTCGATGGCAATCAGTCAGATAAAAGAAGCTATAGAGAATAATGAGATCAGCCAGGTGGATATTGATGCACGTGTGCACAAGATACTGCAGGCAAAATACTGGCTCGGGCTATCCGGGCAAGGTGTTATTGAAACGGATAGTTTGTATAACGATCTCAACAGCAGCAATGCGCTTTACCTGAATCAGCAGCTCACTGCTGCCGCACTGACCCTCGTGCGTAACAAAGCCGGTTTCCTGCCTGTGCAGGAACTGAAGCAGGTGCGTTTCGCTTCTGTAGCCATCGGTGCAACGGATGAAACACCCTTTCAGCAAATGCTCACCAACTATGCAGGGTTTACTCACTACCAGGTGAAGAAAGATGCTGCGGATAAGGATTTTGGTTCACTGCTCTATAAGCTGAAAGAGTATGATGTGGTATTGGTTGCCTTGCAGAACATGTCGCGTTACCCAGCCAACGGATTTGGTGTTACGGATGGCACCAAAAAATTCATCGCGGAACTGATGGCGGCAAAAGCAAAGGTGGTGCTGACGGTATTTGGAAGCCCCTATGCACTCAAATATTTTGAAAATGCTGATTGGTTGCTGCAGGCTTACAACGAAGAACCTGTTACGCAGCAGGTAGCAGCGCAATTGATTTTCGGCGGGTATGCAGCGGAAGGCAGAATACCCGTTAATGTATCAGGTACTATTGCCATGGGTACCGGCATGCCTACTGCTTCTCCCACCCGTGTCAGGTATACTTATCCTGAAGAAACGGACATCAGCAGTAAAAGGCTGGCAGTTATCGATTCCCTGGTACAAAATGCTATCACATCTCAGGCAACACCGGGTTGCCAGGTGTGGATAGCGAAAGATGGTAAAGTGATCTGGCAGAAATCATACGGACACTTTACCTATGACGCTGATGTTAATGTTGGTAATGATGATCTGTATGACCTTGCGTCCATTACCAAGGTGGCCGCTACCACCATGATGATCATGAAGCTGGTTGAAGAAAAGAAGCTTAGCCTGACAGAGAAAGCTTCAGATTGCCTGCCTGAGCTTAAAGGAACAGATAAGCAGGATATAAGGATTTATCAACTACTCACCCATGAGGCCGGATTCGCGCCTTACTTCCCGTTTTACAAAGCTACATTGGATAGTGCCGGCAACCTGGATAGTACCGTCTACAAAAGGGTGAGAGGTGGAGATTATGTAATCGAGGTTACACCTGATATTTTCATGAACAAGACCTACCTTGATACCATCTGGAAAAAAATCATCAGCACACCGCTGCAATCAGCGGGCAATTATGTTTACAGCGACAATGATTTTTACCTGCTGAAAAAAATTGCAGAGAAAATTTCCGCGCAGCCTCTGGATCTTTATATGGAGAATAATTTCTACGACCCGCTGGGGCTGAGTCATCTTTGCTTTCATCCGTTGTATTATTACCCCAGGGAAGACATTGTGCCCTCCAACTTCGATTATGTGTTCAGAAAAGAACTGTTGCAAGGCAGCGTGCATGACCAGGGCGCCGCAATGCTGGGAGGTGTGGGTGGGCATGCAGGATTGTTTTCCAATGCCAATGATCTGGGGGTGTTGATGCAGCTGTTGCTAAACAACGGTACATATGCAGGCAAGAAATACCTTGATTCAGCCACTATAGCGAAATTCACGGCAAAGCACAGTGCAAACAGCAGGCGGGGCCTGGGTTTCGACAAACCTGAAACAGTCGAAAAAAAGTCCAGCCCTGCATGTGCATCGGCTTCACCGGCAGCCTACGGTCATCAGGGTTTTACCGGCACCTGTGTCTGGGTTGATCCGCGATACCAGTTGATTTATGTGTTTCTTTCCAACCGGACATTCCCGGATGATGATAATAAAAAGCTGAACCTGCTGCAAACCCGTATCACTATTCAGCAGGCTATCTATGACGCCATGCTGGCAGGTGAATAACAGGAACGGAATCTTTGTATGAAGTCAAATCATCATGACTTTGCAGGAAATCAAAATACAATGTTTATGGGTTGTTAATATGAGGCGAACAGCGTCGTTTGACTCGCATTTTGCAGCTATTAATTGCTATCTTTGCCCCGTTCCCGACGAACGAATTCAAACTTCTCTGCATGCTGATTAATACCAACGCCGGATACATTTTTGATCAACTGCAGTTTTTGCTGCAAAATCTTACCGATGAGCAATACATGCGTTCACCGGAAATTTTTTCCGGCGCTTCTGTTGGCAAGCATTACAGGCACATCATTGAATTTTTTCAGTGCGTGGCTTTTTCCGGCGCAACCGATACCATCTGTTATGATAACCGCGCCAGGGATATCAGCATTGAAAACAACAGGCAGGTAGCTGCCGGCCTGCTGGCTGAGCTAAAGCAGGAGCTGGCTGAGATCGACAGCAGCCATAAACTTACACTCATTGGTAACCTGGCATCCGGAGAAGATGCTACAGATGCCTATATCGGCACCACGCTGTTCCGCGAATTTCATTATGCAGTTGAGCATGCCATTCATCACATGGCCATTATCAAGATGGGAATAAGCCAGGCTTTTCCGGGTGTGAAAATGCCGGTTGATTTCGGAGTCGCTCCCTCTACGCTGCGCTATCAGCAGGCAACTGCAGGCAGAAGCGCATAGCATGCTGCTTTGTATCTTATGTGTTTTTTAACGGTAAACAGCCAGTTGTTTCTCTTCAACATTTCCCAAAGCAATGTGTACTGTTAGTTTTGTGCCTGCCGGCATTCGATCATGTATCCTCACTTCCAATCGTGATGAATCGCTGCAACGCGGGCTGGCAATGGCGCCGCGCCGCCTGTTATACAACGAAAGCGTCATCATTTGTCCACAGGATCCATTGGCACATGGCTCCTGGATTGCAGCAGGAGAAAAAGGCAGGTTGACCTGCCTGCTGAACGGTGCATTTAAAAAGCACAAACGGCACCTGCCGTATCGCATGAGCCGGGGAAGGGTAGTGCTGGATTCACTCACCTTTGATTCGGCGGCATCCTTCGCGGCGGCTTATGATTTTACTTACATTGAACCATTCACTATGGTGATGGTGAGTAACGATGAAGATTTGCTGTTGTATGAGTTGCGCTGGGACGGCCATCAAAAGCATTTCAAAGAATTGAATGCCAGTGAAAGGCATCTTTGGTCATCGGCAACACTCTACGATGCTGAAATGATGGCGGAAAAAGAAAGTGTATTTGAAAAATGCATGGATGCTCTGCAAGCGATTTCAGCGCATACATTGTCGGGCATTCATGAAAAGCATTTCCGGTATGAAGACTGGGTATTGCCTCCCGCAAGAGTGACGGAAGTAGTCACCCTGAGTGTAACTGCTGTGGAATGCAATCCGGATCAATCATCCATGTATTATCGTGATCTTGTAAACAAAGAATTGCCCGTTGCCGTACTCTCTGTTTAAAGATGTGCAGGAATCATACAGCAACAGGCAGGCTGAACCGATTTTGCTTGCTTCTAATTCATAACTTTCCTTTTCGCTGTTGCCGATATGAAGAAAAAAAAGCCGATGCCGAAATGGCTGAAATGGGAGTTCTGGCCCTACCACATTTTTTACATACCGGTCTATTTCCTCATCGCCGTGCATGCGATACGTGCGCGTACGCTGGCCTATTTCACGCTGGCCAACCCAGGCATGCGCATGGGCGGCTTTTCCAGTTACTCAAAATATGCCATCCTCCAGCAGCTGGAAGCGCAATTTCTTCCTAAAACAATTTTATTCGAAAGCGTTCCTGCTGTAGCGTTATTGCTTTCGAAAATGAAAGAAGCTGAAATTTCTTTTCCGGTTATCCTTAAACCGGATGAAGGTGAACGTGGGTGGAAGGTGGAAAAAATTTCTAATGAAACGGAGTTGATAAAATACCTTTCTGATCCGCCGCAAAAGATGCTCTTGCAGCAATACATTGACATGCCTGAGGAATATGGCATCATGTATTACCGCTTTCCTTATGAGAAGAAGGGCCAGATCAGTTCGGTAATGAAAAGACAGTTTCTGATGGTGACTGGTGATGGCCAGTCAACGCTCCTGCAATTGTTTGAACAACATGATCGCTGTTTGTATCACATAGACAGGCTTACCCAGAAATTTAAGCAGGAGCTGCATACTGTGCTTCCGGCCGCACAGGTAAAGGTGCTGGAAGAGATCGGTAATCATAACCGGGGAACTACTTTTCTCGATGCACAGGAACTGATCAGCGACGAGCTCGTGCAGGTTTTTGATGCATTAAGCAGTTCCCTGGAAGAGTTTTATTTCGGCCGGTATGATGTGCGAACCCCATCATATGAGGAGATGCTGAAAGGAAATTTAATAGTGATAGAAGTGAATGGCGCCAACTCTGAACCAACCCATATTTATGACCCTGATATGAGCCTTGTAAAAGCCTACGGTGATTTATATCAGCATTGGAACATCCTTTTCCGCATCAGCATGCAAAACCGGAAACGAGGTTTCAAGGCCGCCTCCATGAAAGACCTTTATCGCGCCATTCAATCACATCTGAAAGAAAAAAGAGAACACCCGAACAGGATAGGTTAGGTAAGATGTAAATAACGTATGTTATTGTCTTCCCGAAAGTTAAGATCGGCGGTGAATAAACCAGTGCCCCAGAAAATGCACATTGGATTTTATGTTGACAGGCAATGCGAACGATTGCAATGACTTCCGCACAGCAATAAATTTTTTCACCTTCATTCCTTTGTTATTTTCCGTACAGTCACATGGTTGCTGCTTTTCAACTCCAGTAAATAGATGCCGGCCGGAATGGCATGCAGATCAATCACCTTCTCCTTTGTCATTTCTGCTTCACTATGCATAATTCTTCCATTCATATCACGAAGCGTAGCGGCAACTGGCGCAGCAGCCGACTTAATAAATAATGTTGACAGGAAAGGATTCGGATAAACCGAAACAGCCATATTATTCGATGACAGTTGCTGCATGCCTACGGAGTTGGGATCCAGTACTGCAGTCCACATACCCCTGCCATGCGTGAATATAAAAACACGCCGGTCGGAGGACCGTACCTTTACCTGCTGCACTACCACGTTTGGAATCGTATTGTCTTTGATCCAGTGTTGTCCGCCATCGGTAGTCAGGTAGAGCCCGTAATCCGTTCCTGCCAGGAAAAAATCATCCGGCCGGGCAGGATCAATTTCAATATAATTCACAGGCAATCCTTCCGGCAAATCACCACTGATGGAAGTCCATACCGGTGCGGTGGTGCCATTGGTCACTTTCCACAGGCGCGGCTGCTCGGAGAAATTGCTGAATGAAACATAACAAATGCTTTTGTCAGCCGGGTGAACGGTAATATTTGAAATAAAATCATTCGTGATGGAAGAAGGAACTGATGAACTCAGGTTTACCTCATCACCTGCCACGGCATTATAGCCATCATCAATACGATAGAAAATGGCCTTCTCGCCGCCAACATAAATGGTGGCACTGAAATCATGCGACAAGCCGATGGCATAGGGTGAGTTGCCGCCCGCAATCGGGTTCATCACGGGTTCCCAAGCGAATCCGCCATCCAGCGTTTGCCATACGCGCGTTTGCGTTACGAATAATAACTGATCACCATTGGAGAGGTTGATCTCAAATGGATTGATAAACCAGGCACCATCGTCTATGCTGCCGTCACCATCATTATCCATTGCGTCGTAAACAGGATAAAAAGTCGGGAAAGCATAATCTGCATCATCGGCCCGGTGGATGGTGCCATCCTGGTAAGAGACATAAGCGATAGTCGGATATTGCTGATTGACGGCGTTATAAGAACCATCGCCGCCGAATATTTCATTGAAAGTGGGGTTGGCAGCAAGGCAGGAATGTGTGCCGTTATCCTGCGCGCCGGCGATTGCGTTGATGCCGGAAGGAAAGTAGGAGCCGGCATAATACTGAATCGTATTGTAACCGTGATTCAGGTCGGTTTGATTAAAGCCTATCTGATCGGTGCGCATACGATAAATGCCTCCGTCATTTCCCTGGTAGAGCCGTGACGGTTTATCAGGGTTGAAAACGGTTACATGATGATCCACATGAATATTGATGCATTTCTTCCAGATCAGCCCGCCATCTGAAGAGTAGACTACATCACCTACACCAAAAACGATATAATCGGGATTATCGGGTTTCACCGCCATGGTCATCGAATACCAGGGAAATGACATATAAAAAGCAAAGTCTACATCAGGGTTGCCTACGGTGGTCCAGCTGATTCCTGCATCAGTTGATTTATAGATTCCTTTGATACCCGAATAGTAACCGCCTCCCGACTTTTCAAATGCAGCATATAAAACTGTTGAATCACTTGGCGCCTGTGCAATCTCTATCCGCGCAAAACTTCCGGAAGAAGGCAAGCCGGATGTAACCTGCTCAAAAGTCCCCGAGTCTCCGCTTGCAGAATAATAGAGGCCCGCCCCGTTCACGCCCATCCAGACGCCGCCTGAAGGTGTCACTTCCATATCGTTTATGAACTTGTCGGTGCTGTACACCTGATTCAATGATTCTCCGCCATCTGCAGAATGATACAGGCCGCTGCCGCCTGTTGCCACATAAAATCCGTTACTGTCGACAGGGGAGGTGGCTATACGTGGCAACGTGTTGAAAGCGGTTCCATCCGTTGATGGCAGATGACTGAAGGAAACGCCATGATCCGTGCTCTTATAAATACCGTTGCCGGGAATACCTGCCGAGTTGCCGGCACCTTCACCGGTTGCAGCGTAAATAATATCGTGATTAAAGTGATCCTGTGCCAGGCTGGAGATTGACAGTGAACTCAGGTAGTCATTCACCGCAGTCCAGTTTTTGCCGGAGTCGGCGGAAAACCAGATACCGCCTGATATGCCGGCTGCAAAGAGATGATCGCTGTTATCGGCGTCAAGCAGTATGGCGCGTGTTCTTCCGCCTATATTATCCGGCCCGAGTTCCTGTATGTTAAAGAGCTGTTCATCACGGTTGCCTGATTGTTGCTGCTGTGCTGCAATAGCCGCATAAGGTAACCGCGGAATATGGCCTGACGCATCTTTTTTCATACGGAAATATTGCTCCCAATAACCCGGATCTTCCGGCAGATCTTCCTCACCTGTTTCATTCCATACATGCGACCATGAAGGTGCTGCAAGAAAAGACGGGAATTGTGCGGCAGCTGAAGCAGGCAGAAAAAATACGACAAGCAGGAGTGAGATGGATTTCATAGTGTGTAAGGCAGGCAAATATATGGCTATTGCATGATTATTATTTTCTACTTTTAGCGCCTTTCCTTTTGCTGTAATTCCCAGTAGTTTCTATGCAAACTTTCCATAAGCTTTCAATCATCATTCCTGTTTATAACGAGGGCGAAACCATTCACCTTCTGCTGAACCGTATCAGGCAGGTCACCTTAGTCAATGGCATTGAAAAGGAGGTGATCATCGTGAATGATTGCTCTAAGGATGATACAGAAGAACGCATTTTTGCCTACCGGGAAAACAATCCTGATCTGAATATTCAGTATTTCAGTCATCAGCAAAATGCAGGAAAAGGAGCAGCACTCCATACAGGCATCAGCAAAGCAACGGGAGAATACCTTATCATTCAGGACGCCGATCTCGAATATGATCCTGATGAGTACAACATCCTGCTGAAACCGATCATATCAGGATTTGCAGATGTGGTATATGGTTCAAGATTTATGGGAGGAAAGCCACACCGGTTGCTATTTTACTGGCATTCCATCGGCAATAAGATGCTCACCTCTCTCTGCAATATGTTTTCCGGTTTAAACATGACTGACATGGAAACGTGCTACAAGCTTTTCCGGACCGACATCATACAGTCACTGAAGCTGAAAGAAAAGCGCTTTGGCTTTGAGCCGGAGGTAACTATAAAGCTTTCTGCCATTCCACAGGTGCGAATTTATGAAGTGGGTATTTCCTACTATGGCCGCACGTATGCGGAAGGAAAAAAGATAAGCTGGAAAGATGGCTTCAGGGCAATCTATTGTATTTTGAAATATGGATTGTTTTCTAAGTGATGTGCTTTTATAAAACTTATCGGTTGTTAGCCTGTTCAACGGTTGCCGGGTTGCATGCAAAACTTGTGTGAGCCATGAAGCAGACAGGCAATGATACAATGAATGAATTTTGACATGGTTACACTGTCGTCGCACAGTGTATGGCAGCGAATAGAGTGTTTCAGCATAGTGCATTTACACAGATAAACAGATCAGTGCAAAAACTTCCGGCACATACCGTCATCCTGATTTTTATCGCAGCCACCATTGTTTACATAATTGGTCTGTTCATCAATGTGATGGATGTGGATGCTGCGCAATATGCTTCTATCAGCCGCGAGATGATGGCGAACGGACGCTGGCTGCAGGTGCTGCACCGTGGCCAGGATTACTTGGATAAACCGCCCTTGCTTTTCTGGCTGTCGGCGATTTCTTTCAAACTCTTTGGTGTCTCCAACATGGCATATAAACTGCCTACTTTTTTATTTACACTGCTGGGCGTTTATTCCACTTTCCGGATTGGATCATTATTGTATGACAGCACCACAGGCACTGTTGCTGCCATCATTTTGTATACTACGCAGGCATTCTTTCTTTTTAACAACGATGTAAGAACCGATGCACTGCTTACGGCCAATGTAGCTTTTGCCTGCTGGCAACTCCTTGAATTCTCTGCTTCAAAAAAATGGCTCCATTTGCTGCTGGGTTTTGCAGGCGTCTCGTTTGCTATGATGGCCAAGGGTCCTATTGGCGCCGTAGTGCCTGCTGCGGCATTGGTTGCTCATCTTGCTTACCGGCGCGAACATATTAAACTTATCTGGTGGCAGTGGTATGCAGGAATTCTTTTCTCAATATTGCTGCTCTTGCCAATGCTCTATGGCTTGCAGCAACAGTATGGGATGGAAGGCCCGCTTTTCTTTTTCTGGACACAAAGTTTCGGCCGTATCACCGGCGAAAATGTGTGGCACAATGATGCGGGTCCGTTTTTCTTCGTGCATAATTTTGGCTGGTCATTTTTACCGTGGACTTTGCTCGCCGTGCTTGCATTGTTGTTTTTAATTTTTCAATTGACGAAAAAACGATTCAGCGCTTCCGCCATTCCCGAAGTGTTTTCGCTGGGCGGATTTGTCTTGCCTTTCATTGCATTGTCGATGTCGCACTATAAATTGCCGCACTATATTTTTGTTGTGTATCCGTTATGTGCCGTGATGACGGCAGGATTTATCTGTAATCAAAACAACAGTTTTCAAAAGTTTTTCAGGTGGCTTCGACGTATTCAATTTGTAATTTCAATCATACTGATGGGAGGAGCAGTGTATATAAGCGCCATTATTTTTCCTGCTGATTATATCCTGCTGTGGGTGATAGCAGGTGCGCTTTTATTGGCTGCCGGCTACTTTTTCTTTTACCCGAAAAATACGCTGGAGCAGCTGATTGCGCCATCTGCCATAGCTATCATCACTGTCAATTTCCTGTTAAGCGCTCATGTTTATCCTGCCTTGCTGAAGTATCAGTTTGGAAATGAAATGGCAACTATCGTGCAGCAGGAAAAGATTCCTGCAGACCGGATATATTTTTATAACTGCGGAAGTCATTCATTTGAATTTTATACGCAAACCATAATACCGTCTGTTGCTGAAAATGAACTGTCACAAAAGGTAGGATCAGCAGGAAGTTATTGGGTGATGGGCGGTGAGGACCTGCTGGCGGAGATAAAGAAGGAACAGTTGCCCGTTCAGCAACAATACAAAGTGCCTTACTATTCGGTTTCATTGCTTACCCCGGAATTCCTGAATCCGCATACCAGGCCACAGTCATTACGGAATATGTATCTCCTGAAATTATAATTGGCGAAGTTGCGGGAACACTTAACTCATTCGCAACGGCTGCTTGATGCATTATGGTGTAACGGAAAACTGTTCAGAGAATGCGGTTGCTGCGCAGCAATTTGCTAATGCACGGGATAAACAGCATTATGTCCTTGCAGCAATTCCTTGCAGCTAAGTCACCGGTCATCACGCATCAGCTTTTCTTTTGCGGCACGCCTTCCAGGTGATTCAGGAACTCATCAATCTGTTCTGCGCCAATGCGCTTGGCACGAATAACTTTTTTATCGTCGAGGATATAAATTACCGGTGTACTGTAAATATCGTAGAGTTGCCGGAAGTTACTCTGATGATTGACATCATTCACATTGATCCAGTCCAGGTTCTTTTCACGGATAAACTTCCTCCACTTCGCTTCATCCACTTCAATATCCACGGCGTAAACCTGCACACCTTTCGACTTCCACTTATCATACACCTCTTTGACCTTCGGTATCTCTTTCTGGCAATGCCCGCAGTCAGGATCCCAGAAGACGAGAATGGTATATTTCGCAGGCACCTTGCTCAGTATCTGCCACTGTCCAAGCGTGTCTTTCAAAGCCAGTTCCGGCGCCGTATTACCGATGATATTCGGGGCTATTTTTCTGGCGCGGTCAATGATCTTAACCTCCTGCGCCGAATCCAGCCAGTAAGCCTGCCCGGTCATGTAATATTTCTCCACCATGTGCACAAACACTTCATCCATGCCCATCACCTTCGATGTTTCATAAGTGTAGGTGATCCACCAGAGTACATACTTAAACACCTCGCTGTCTGCTTTCGCTTTTTCCACCACGTATTCCGCCGACTGGTTCACGGAATCGGGCAGCTGTGGCGTGAGGTCATTCATATACTTCTCTACCTTGGGAGCAAAGATCGGCGTGCGAAGCAGCCGCCTGTCGCTGAAATCCACGTTATCGAAATAGTGCGATTTGTAATACCGGTAAGCATACGTTGAGTCTTTTCTTCCATTGGGCAGGGTGGGGATCTCTTTCGGAATTTCAGGCTCCGGCAATGTCTTGAAAATTTTGGCCAGGAATGTTTCCGGGTTCTGCTGCATAAAATTGTTGCGGTAGCCGCTCATCTGCTCTTCACTTTTCTTCATCTCTTCGGTGATGACCGTGCTGTCTGCTTTGGTGGTGGCGGTTTTTAGTTTATTCTGCAACTCCATCGATTCCTTTTGAAGCCGCACTGCGAATTGCAGGTAATCATAAAACTGTTCATTGTCTTTCGACCCCTTCACCTTCATGTTGTTGATGGGATCGTCCCACGTTGTTTCCATGCTGAAATGCTGCTCTTTATCCACCAGCATTTCAAAATAGCGCTTATCAGGAAAAACAAAAAGATAAATCCCGCCCGGCAGGCTCATTCGACCTTCAAACACCACCGTGCCATTCACATCGGAGCGAACAGTATCCTGTATATATTGCTTGTCGCCATAATAGTTAGCAAGGTAGCAGGGTGTATCTTTCATCGCCGGTATATGAACGATGATCTGATAGCCCGGCTTTTGAGAAAAGCCTTGCGAGGAAAAGACAAGCAAGAATAGCGAAAGCAGGACCGCTGAATGTGAAGGTTCTTTCATAGAGCGGTAAAAATAGGAGGTTTTGAAATATTCGTTAAGGGGGCTATCCGGTTTAACAACTTTTTAAGAAAAGCGCTGAAAGTTTGGTAAGCATAGCCGGCTTGTCAATGAATCATGGTTGTAAAGGACAACAATTTTGGCGCCGCTCTTCGCTCCGGCCTCCCGTAGATGCTGTTAATATCAGCAACGGCACCAAATGTGTAAAAGCAACCTTGCAAATTAGAAATTCCAAAGCTATCTTTGCGGCCTTGTTGCGGGATTCTCCGTTCAAATTCAGGCTTTTTGACTTCGAATTGACTTTTGAACTTCTGACCTTTAAATCATTCAACATCGCTCATCTCAATACAAATATTTCATGCCCAACATTGGTAAAATAAAACAGATCATCGGCCCCGTAGTCGATGTAAGCTTTGCAGCAGAAGGCTCCAAGCTTCCAGAAATCCTGAGCGCGCTGGTAGTAACACGCGAAAATGGTCAGAAGCTCATTCTTGAAGTGCAGCAGCACCTCGGTGAAGACAGCGTCCGTACGGTTGCGATGGATTCAACGGAAGGCCTGAAACGCGGATTGGATGCAGTGGATACAGGCGCCAACATCAAAATGCCTACCGGCGACAAGATCAAAGGCCGTTTGTTTAACGTAGTAGGTGAAGCCATAGACGGAATAGGAGAGGTGAGCAATGAAGGCGGTTACCCTATTCATGGCCATCCACCCAAATTCGAAGATCTTTCCACGCAATCGGAAGTCCTCTATACCGGTATCAAGGTAATTGACCTGATTGAACCGTATGCAAAAGGCGGTAAAATCGGATTGTTTGGTGGAGCAGGAGTAGGAAAAACGGTATTGATTCAGGAATTGATCAATAACATTGCGAAAGCGTATGCCGGTATGTCGGTATTTGCCGGCGTGGGTGAACGTACACGTGAAGGAAATGACTTGTTGCGTGAGTTTATTGAATCGGATGTAATCCGTTACGGAACGGAATTCCGTCACAGCATGGAAAAAGGCGGTTGGGATTTGAGCAAGGTGGATCATGCGGAACTGGAGAAGTCACAGGCAACACTTGTATTCGGACAAATGAATGAACCACCCGGAGCGCGCGCGCGGGTTGCTTTGTCAGGATTGACGATGGCCGAATATTTCCGCGATGGAAACCCTAATGAAGCCAAAGGCCGCGACATTCTTTTCTTTATTGATAACATTTTCAGGTTTACACAGGCGGGCTCGGAAGTATCTGCTTTGCTTGGCCGTATGCCGTCAGCCGTAGGTTACCAACCAACACTTGCCACTGAAATGGGTGTGATGCAGGAACGTATCACGAGTACCAAACGTGGTTCGATCACTTCCGTACAGGCGGTTTATGTACCGGCCGATGATTTGACAGATCCTGCACCGGCTACAACTTTCGCTCACCTTGATGCTACTACCGTATTAAGCAGAAAAATTTCTGAGTTGGGAATTTATCCGGCTGTTGATCCGCTGGATTCTACTTCACGGATTCTGACCGCAGATATTGTCGGTGAACAACATTACAATACCGCACAAAGGGTGAAGCTGATTCTGCAGCGTTACAAAGAGTTGCAGGATATTATTGCCATCCTTGGCTTGGATGAATTGAGCGATGAAGATAAACTGACCGTATCCCGCGCACGCCGTGTTCAGCGCTTCCTGTCACAACCATTCCACGTGGCGGAACAATTTACAGGTCTGAAAGGTGTACTGGTCCCCATAGAAGAAACCATCCGTGGCTTTAACATGATCATGGACGGTGAAGTGGATGAATATCCGGAAGCAGCATTCAACCTTGTGGGAACGATTGATGATGCGATTGAGAAAGGGAAGAAGTTGATGGAGGCAGCGGGGGGATAGTAGTGAGTAGTGTCATGTAAGCGGTGAGTATTGTCTGTTGAGATATGTTATTTTTTATTTCATTCAAAATATTTGAAATGAATAAGTATCAGGAGTTAATGGTATGGCAAAAAGCTGTTGACTTTGCTCTAAGCGTTTATGAAACTACCAAAGAATTTCCAGTGGAGGAACGGTTTGGGTTGGTTTCTCAGATAAACAGGGCTGTTGCTTCTATACCTTCTAACATTGCAGAAGGTGCAGGAAGAGATTCAAAAAAAGGAATTTGTACATTTTCTATCAATAGCAAAAGGTTCTTCTTATGAAGTGGAAACGCAATTAATACTTTGCAGGAAGAATTGGATTCATCACTGACACAAAATTTAAGACATTAATTGAATCAACACATGAAATTCAAAAAATGCTTACTGGTTTAAAAAAGTCCCTTGGCAACCATTAGCTCACTACTCGCTACTCACTACTCATGACCCTCGACATCCTCACCCCCGAAAAAAAAATTTACAGCGGCAATGCTGATGCGGTATCTTTTCCAGGAACAGCAGGCGCTTTCCAGGTGCTTGATCATCATGCTCCATTGATTTCTTCTTTGAAAGCCGGAAAAATTACCGTGCGCAACAGCAAGGAGTCGTTGCAGTTTTCTACGAAGAGCGGATTTGTTGAAGTGCTGAATAACAAGGTCACGGTATTGGTGGAAGGCGCTGAACCTATTGAGTAAGCAGGCAGGCAAGCAAGAGAATTTTATAACAGGATCAGGCCTCCGTCAGGAGGCCTTTGGTTTTTATTGGATCATGATTGATTCAATTGTACGGATCGCACAATAACAGTTGAAAAATTTTTCCTAACGCACCGGTTTCAGTTTCTCACCAGATCCATATGATTGCTGATCACCTGCTTCATCTGCCTTTTCAGGTCTTCCGCACCCTGGAGCAGCATGTCAGTTTCTGAAGGATACGGCGCAGGGCCCACCCTGATCATAGCGGCGCTTTCGCGGGTTAATGCTTCCAAATCACCATTCGCGATGGCCCAGCTATGCTGAAATATTTTATTCGATGAAAAAGGCTCGCTGTAAAGCAACGACTGCCTCCGCGCATCATAGAAATCAATGGAACCGTTGATGGCAGCGGTTTTTTGCTGCAGGTATTCAGTCACGCCGCACCGGATGGTCTTTGTTTTAGGTGTTTTGATATCATTACCCAATGAATCTTTCTTCACATTGCCATTTGCATCCAATGCATACGTCCATCCGTCAGCCACATTTTTCGTTTCTGTACGTGTTGCAACTGTGGTCTGCAGATCAGGTGAGACGATGATCTGCCTGATGTTAATGATAATGTTGTAGTCTGTTGTCCGTGCACTAGCCGGCGGTCCGTAAAAATTCACCCATTTTTCATTTAGATCATAAAGCGGCATCGCCGTAACCTGTTGCTCCAGTGCTGCATAAAGCATGGCATTGGAATTATTTTCCAGTTTCACAAAAACCTGGTTTGTGCCTTGTACCTGTGCTAGTCTGTACATTTCCGCAACATCTTTGTAATCCGGGTAAATGCACATAAGCTGTTCGTACAAATCATACGCTGCCCGGGCCTGTAAACGGTTGTTGCTGTTCAGCTTTTGTCCTGCGAAAACATAGAGATATTCAGCAGCATTTTTTTTGGCTTCTATCAGTTCTTCATCATGCACAAAAGTGAATGTGGCATCGCGCTGTTTGGAGGCCAAATGCAGCGGAAGCAGTGGTTTAATCATGTTGCCATAGAGCACTAACGATGAAAATTCATCATACACCGGCAAGACATTTTCAGGCCGTCCTTCTTTTTTCAAAAAAGTGATGCGTTCCAAGCGCTGACGATAGAATTTTGCATAAGACGCTTCGAGGTAACTGATGGTCTCTTCATGGTCCGGATTTGACCGCAGCTTCTTCACTGCCTGCTCCACCGCTTTGTCGAAATCGCCCGACCGGTAACTGTGTTTCACCGCATTACATCCCCCGACAACCCATGAGATAACGATCACGAAGAGCGCTGTCCTTTTCATTTTATGATTCAACTGTTGTATATCCATTTTAACTGTTTGGATTTTGCATCCGCAAGTCAAAGAACATGCTAATTTTTCAATATGGAAAGCCTTGATGGCATTAAGGTCCGCTTTGCGGATTGTGGTGGATTGTTGCTGCAATTCAGCTGCAGCAGTGAAGTTATTTTCCTAAAGGGGTTGCGTAATGAAACATTGATTAAGCATGCAAGTGCTGCCTGTTGACGGCGATGTGTAAATGAACTGGCAAGTAGCAATCCATGCCTGATTACTTGCTGGAAAATATGCATCCTGATGATCACAGTCAACAGGCAATTCGATATTAGAAGGTGAATGTGCAGAACCAGTTTGTATGATTGAAAAAGAATTAGAAAAAGCAAAAAATTTAACAGGTGGAAGAATATCAGATGTGGAAGGATGCTAAGGGTCATTTTTTTGTCAAATAATTACCTACATAAGGCTTCGTAGTATAAATTTGCCCACGCAAAAAATCAGGTGCTTATGAGGTCAATGTCATACACGTGTGTCCGGAGTGTTTTTATTTCAAGGGTTTACAGGTTCATAGTATCGGTTTTATTGTTGCATTTTGTTTCTGTTACAGCATCCTTTGCTGAAGTTACCGCTGATAACGGTCAGAAACTTTTCAAACAGTATTGTACCTCCTGCCATCAGCTTAATAATAAACTTGTTGGTCCTGCACTGAAGGATGTGCATAAGCGCCGCTCTGAAGAATGGCTGGTTAAGTGGATTCACAATAATGCTGCGCTCCGCGCTTCGGGTGATAAGGATGCCTTGGCCATCTATGCAGAATACAACAAAAATGAGATGCCCGCCTTTCTCAGTTTTAAGGATGACGACATCAAATCAATTATCGAATATATTAAAGTGCAGAGCGAGGCACCTGCCACACAACCCGGTACTTCAGCGCCGGCAACTGCTACAGGTGCACCGGCTGAACAGCCTTCTTTCTGGCTGTACACGGTGGTCGGTGTCTTATTGGTGATCACTTTCCTGCTGATGCGCACCAATACCGTATTGAAGCGGTTGGCGTACGATAAGATGGGAGAGCCGTTGCCGGAAGAACGTTCCTTTCTCAGCCGGTTAAGGTCAAAACGTGCCGTTGCCTTTTATGTAATTGCCGGTGTCTTCCTGTTGGGTTTCACCATAACAGACAGCGCTATCCGGCTTGGACGATCAAAAAATTATCAGCCCGTTCAGCCTATTGCATTTTCTCATGAATTGCATGCAGGCATCAACCAGATCAATTGCCTCTATTGTCATTCAAGTGCCGAAAAAGGCAAAGTGGCAGGAATTCCTCCCGTGAGCACCTGTATGAATTGTCATAAGGCCGTTCAGCAGGGAGAGACAGAAGCGGGTACAAAGGAGATCCAGAAAATTTATGCTGCTTTTGACAATAATAAACCTGTTGAGTGGACAAAAATTCATAACCTTCCTGATCATGTTTATTTTAACCACTCCCAACACGTAGCCGTCGGCAAAATCGCCTGCCAGACCTGCCATGGCCCCGTTGAGACAATGCCGGTGATGTACCAGTTCACCAGTTTGTCGATGGGTTGGTGCATCAATTGCCATCGCCAGACCAATGTTCAGTTTGGTTCCAATGATTATTACAGCATGTACACCACGCTTCACGAAGAATTCAAGAATGGAAAGATTGATAAAGTTACGGAAGAGATGATGGGTGGTGCCGAATGTCAGAAATGTCACTATTGATTGAGCGAAAATAAATTCCGCATGGAACAAAAAAACTACTGGAAAGGACTTGAGGAGCTGCATGAAGATCCTGCGTTTCTGAAGGAGCGCGATAAAGAATTTGCTGAAGAATTGCCTGTAGAGGAAATCTTTGATTCATCTATTGTCAATAAGCCGGCCAGCAGGCGCGACTTTCTGAAGATGCTTGGTTTCAGTGTCTCTGCTGCTACGTTGGCTGCCAGCTGCCGGATTCCTGTAAATAAGGCGATTCCTTATGTTATTAAGCCGGAAGAAATTGTTCCCGGTGTGGCTAACTATTATGCATCCACCTTTTTCGATGGTAATGATTACTGCCCTGTGCTGGTAAAAACCCGTGATGGCCGTCCGATCAAGATAGAACCACTGCACAGCGCACACATTGCTGAAAATTCTCCCAATCGCTTCCTGTTCGGAGGAACGAGTGCCAGGGCACAGGCTTCCATCCTTTCACTGTATGATATCACACGTCCTCAGCAGCCAACGGTAACCGGCAAGAAAGCCACGTGGGAAGTGGCAGATGGAGAGATCCGTACCCGGCTGATGGATGCCAAAAGCAAAGGTGGCAACATCAGGATTCTGACACCAACACTACTGAGTCCTTCAACAAAGCAGGTGATTGCAGATTTTATCACTGCATTTCCCACCACAAAGCATGTGGTGTATGATCCGGTTTCCTATGCCGGTATTGCTATTGCCAATGAAAAAAGTTTCGGAAAGCGGGTTGTACCCGGCTATCACTTTGAAAATGCAAATGTTATTGTATCCATTGGCGCTGATTTCCTGGGCACCTGGATTTCTCCGGTTGAGTACACAAGGCAGTATGTCCGCAACCGGAAAGTGTCGCCGGAAAAGACGGAGATGAGCCGTCATTACCAGGTTGAATCACGCCTGTCGCTTACCGGATCCAATGCCGATAAGCGTGCAGTGGTGAAACCTTCGGAAGAAGCTGTTGCCGTAATCGCATTATACAACAAACTGGCTGCTGCTATGGGTGCAGCAACGATGCCCGGCGGCGCCCTGACCGGCAAAGCGGAAAAAGTAATTACTGCCGCCGCTGCCGATCTGGCCGCAAATAAAGGCAAAGCATTAGTGGTAGCCGGTTCCAACGACGCCAATGTACAGGCGGTTGTAAATGCAATCAATATGATGCTGGGCAGTTACGGCAGCACCATTAATCTCAATCAGTATTCCAACACACATCAATCGGGTGATAAAGACATGATGAGCCTGTTGGATGAAATGAATAACGGGACGGTTAACACACTGATATTGTATGGCGCTAATCCGGCATACGATCACATGAATGCCAAAGGTTTCGCCGATGCATTACAAAAGGTGGAAACTTCCATATCACTGAACGACAGGGCGGACGAAACCACTGCACTCTGCCGTTATCACTGCCCGGATCATCATTACCTCGAAAGCTGGAATGACGCATCACCAAGAGCGGGTTTGTTTACCATGTGCCAGCCTGTCATCTGGCCGTTATTTGACACACGGCAGGCACAGGATAGCCTGTTGCGTTGGATGGGTAATATGGAAGATTACTACGCTTATATCAAGAATAACTGGATCAGGAATGTATATCCTGCGCAAACAACTTATGGCGATGCGCAGACATTCTGGGATATGTGTGTGAAGGAAGGTGCTTTTGAAATTAACACGGGAGGCAATACTGTTTCAGGAAATATTGTTGACGTAGCTTCCGCTGCAGGAGCGATCATGGCGATAGCATCAAAGGCGAACGGACTGGAACTTTCCCTGTATGAAAAAGTCGGAATGGGCAACGGCCGCTATGCAAACCTGCCATGGCTGCAGGAGTTACCCGATCCTGTATCAAAGGTGGTGTGGGACAATTATCTCTGTGTTTCACCAAAATTTGCAAAAGACAATGGCCTGGTAATGGATGTGGTTTCACATCATTCCGATATGGTGAAAGTTACAGCAGGGAATGTGTCCATTGAAGTGCCTGTTTATATTCAGCCCGGCCAAACAGATACCGCTGTATCCCTTGCCCTCGGTTATGGACGGACTAAAGCCGGACGCGCGGGCAATGGCGTAGGGCAAAATGCATATCCTTTTGTTTCCACGAATGGCGAAACCAGCATTTACAATATTGCTGGTATCACGGTTACCAAACTGAACAGGAAGTACGAAATTGCCATGACGCAGACGCACTTCAGTTTTGAAGGGCGTGATGCGATCAGGGAAACAGTTTTATCGGAATACAAAAAACATCCTGAAGAAAATAAAGACGAAAAGGAAGAGCTGAAACATTTGTGGGCAGAGACACTTTATCCGGAACAGAAATTCCCGGGTCCAAAATGGGGAATGTCAATTGATCTGAATTCCTGCATCGGTTGCGGTGCATGTGCCGTTTCATGCCAGGCAGAAAATAATGTCCCTGTGGTGGGTAAAACGGAGGTCATGCGCGTTCACGAAATGTCGTGGATACGGATCGACCGGTACTATTCTTTCCCTGGCGAGCATGGCACCATTGACAAGGAGAAGGAATATGATCATATCCAGGATTACCAGGATGTGCAGGTTGTTTTCCAACCCATGTTATGCCAGCATTGCGATAATGCTCCGTGTGAAAATGTTTGCCCTGTTTCCGCCACCAATCATAGCAGTGAAGGGCTGAATCAAATGGCCTATAACCGCTGCATCGGTACGAGATACTGCGCCAATAACTGCCCTTATAAAGTGCGCCGGTTTAACTGGCTCGATTATACCACTGCCGATGTGTTTCCCTGGAACGAGCCATGGAAAATACCAACATTGGGAATTAAGGATCCGGGAATGACGGATGCCATGACGAGGATGGTGTTGAATCCCGACGTAACCGTTCGTGCACGAGGCGTGATGGAGAAATGCTCCTTCTGTGTTCAGCGCATACAGGATGGTAAATTACATGCCAAGAAGGAAGGTCGCCCGCTGATAGAGAGTGATGTTAAGTCTGCCTGCCAGACAGCCTGCCCTGCTGATGCCATCTCTTTTGGAAACCTGAATGATGAAAAAAGTGAAGTGCGCAGGAATCATGAAGACGGACGGTCTTATTACACGCTTGCTGAATTGAACACCCGCCCTGCCATTGCTTACATGACGAAGGTGCGGAACACCGATGAAATGGTGCCGGGTGGAGAGAAAAAGCAAAAGGCAGATCATTCATGATGTGGTGACATCACCGGAAAAGGCTTATTGATTTTCCGTGACAAGAAGTGTCACATTAGAAATTGATAAGTAAAGTTTTATAGTGATAGCGTTTAGGAAGAAGAATTTTTGTTGAGATAAAAAAAAATTTCATGCACGCAGAATCGTACTTAAGGCCGCCGCTGATCCAGGGAAGCAAAACATATCTTCAGATCACTGAAGATATTTCCCGCTCTGTGGAAGCGAAGCCTTCCCGTTCCTGGTGGATTGCTACAACCATCGCAGCCACTGTCATGAGCTGGGGCCTGTTTTGTATTGCCTGGACAGTCTGGTTCGGAATCGGAACCTGGGGGCTCAACAGGACTATCGGCTGGGGTTGGGATATCACCAACTTTGTATGGTGGATTGGTATCGGTCATGCCGGAACACTGATTTCTGCCATTCTATTACTTTTTCGCCAGAAGTGGCGTACCGGTGTAAACCGTGCGGCAGAAGCCATGACTATCTTCGCCGTAATCTGCGCCGCATTATTCCCTGTGTTTCACATGGGCCGTGTATGGCTTGCCTTCTTTAATCTTCCTTATCCAAACAGCCGTGGACCGGTATGGCCTAACTTCAACTCGCCGCTCATGTGGGATGTATTCGCAATTTCCACGTACTTCACGGTATCGCTGATGTTCTGGTATACAGGCCTGATTCCTGATATCGCAACCATCCGCGACCGTGCAAAAAGTAAAATTGCAAAATGGGCTTACGGCCTGCTGAGTTTTGGTTGGGTAGGTTCTGCCAAACACTGGCAACGACATGAGATGCTGTCTCTCGTACTGGCAGGTATCTCTACACCGCTCGTGCTTTCCGTACATACAATAGTATCTTTTGACTTTGCCACTTCAGTAATACCAGGATGGCATACCACCATCTTTCCGCCTTATTTTGTTGCGGGCGCCATCTTCTCCGGCTTCGCTATGGTATTAACACTGATGATTCTTACGCGAAAAGTGCTGAACCTTGAGCAATACATTACACTTGATCACATCGAATCAATGAATAAGATCATTGTACTGACAGGTTCGATTGTCGGATGTGCTTATCTCACAGAATTATTTACAGCGTGGTATTCACAGAATCCTTATGAGCAGTATGCCTTTGCCAACAGGGCACTTGGCCCTTACTGGTGGTCGTACTGGGGCATGATGACTTGCAACGTAATCTCACCACAACTGTTTTGGGTGCGTAAGCTCCGCCGTAGCGTTTGGTTTACTTTCTTTATGTCTATAGTAATCAATTGCGGTATGTGGTTCGAGCGGTTTGTTATCATCGTTACTTCACTGCACCGCGACTATGTACCGTCTTCCTGGGCGATGTACTCACCTACATGGGTGGAAATCAGCATTTATGTAGGATCCATTGGATTGTTTTTCACCGCCTTCCTCATTTTTGCCAAAACAATGCCTGTGATAGCCATGGCTGAAATACGGCATATCATGAAAACATCGGGCGAAGCACAGAAGAAAGCCGCCCATGCGCACGGGAAAGCTCATGGACATGATCCTCACATTGTGCCGCAGACCATTTAATCAAACTGAAATTTTGAATGCATGAAACGATATCTTTTAGGTTTGTACGATGATGATGATGTGCTGCTGAATGCAGTGGATAAAGTGCGTGAGCAAAATATCCGCATTCATGATGTGGTAACACCATTTGCAGTACACGGGCTGGATGAAAAACTCGGCTTGCGTGAATCCAAATTGCATATTGGCGGGTTTTTTATCGGCCTCACCGGCCTTACCATTGCCTTTTCCTTTATGACCTGGGTTTTTACTGCAAACTGGCCCATCGTTTTTGGCGGAAAACCACATTTCTCCTTTCCCGCATTCATACCCATCATGTTTGAGTTTACGGTATTGTCTGCATCCATCGGGATGACCGTCGCTTTCCTTGCACTGTGTCATCTCTATCCCGGAAGATTCCGTGAACCGCTTGATCCTAGAACAACCAGCCACCTTTTTGGAATGGTATTTAAAATCACAGATCAGACGACACAAGAAGAAAAGGACCGGATAAGCAAAATATTAAGAGAATCAGGAGCGGTGGAAGTGAAAGAACGCGAAATGGAAAAACATTATTAAGCATTCATTAGTCTGATAACGATTTAACGTAGCAGCATGACGGAAAGATTGAATCTTAGAACAGGAAGCATCTTGGCCATAATCATCACCATGGCGCTCGTGATGACTTCTTCCTGCTATTATCCCCGTACCGAACCCGGATGGGAATATATGCCTGATATGGCACATTCGCTGGCTTATGAAACATATACTGCCAATCCGTTTTTCCCGGATAGTATGAATGCCATTCAGCCGGTGCCTAACACTATTCCAAGAGGTGTTTACATGCCATTTCATTACAGTGCAAATGTCAGCGGTTATGATTCCGCTGGACTATACCTTCATTTTCCCTCCTGGTTGGGAGATAAGGACCTGGAAGAGGGTAAAAGGCTGTTCGGGATTAATTGCGCGGTATGCCACGGTTTCGGTGGAAATGCAAACGGATCCATCGTGGTAAATGCAAAGATCAAAAATCCTTACCCTGCACCACCTTCTTACTTCGCTGATAATCTCATTAACCTTCCTGAAGGAAAAGCTTATTACAGCGTGCATTACGGAAAAAACCTCATGGGCGCCTATTCCAAGTCACTCGATCACGACCAGGTTTGGAAAGTGGTTTATTATGTGAAGTCTTTGCAGAAGCATTACCTGGATAGTATTGCAGCCAAAGGTGCTGCAGCATCAGCGGTTCAGGATACAGTGAAGAAATAGTCAATAGTCAGGAAGTTTGAAGATTGCGATCACAGATTACAGTTTTAAGGATTAATGGTATCGAAAGAACTGAATCGAAAACTTTAAGAAAACATGGACGAAAAATTTATTTTCCCTCAGCGGCTGAAGACGATCAGTTTTGCTCTCATGGCCGTTGGGCTGGCAGGTACTGTGGCGGCTTATTTCATGTACAATGATGAAGCCGGTACGCAACGCTGGTGGGCGAATATGCTGCTGAATGCAGTGTTTTTTCAGGGCATAGCTATGGCCAGCGCATTTTTCCAGGCGGCTACCTATGTAGCGTATAATGGTTCCATTACAGCTTTTAAGAGAATTCCGGAATCCATTGCCGGATTTCTGCCTTATACTGCCTCCTTGTTGCTGCTGGTGCTGATATTCGGGCATACCCATTTATACGAATGGTCGAATGCTGATGTGGCTTCCAATGATCCGTTGATACAGGCAAAAACCGGTTACCTGAATCTGCCTTTCTTCTTTATCAGGTTTGCTTTTTTTGTTGGCATTCTCGTAACTCTCTCTTACCTGATGCGCAAAAATTCACTGGCCGAAGATATTCATGGCGGTATCACCTACTATAAAAAGAATCTTACCGTCGCTTCCATCTTCCTGATATTTTTTGCAGTGTATATCTCTGTTACTTCCTGGGATTGGCTGATGTCGCTCGATCCTCATTGGTACAGTACCATGTTTGGCTGGTATACTTTTGCCAGTTTCTGGGTTACCGGCATCTCCGTCATGACACTGGTAGTGGTGTACGTAAAACGTAAAGGTTATCTCGAAGTGGTAAAAGAAGGCCACCTGCATGACCTCGGAAAACTCATGTTTGCTTTCAGTGTCTTCTGGACCTACCTGATCTTTTGCCAGTTTATGCTGATCTGGTATGCCAATATACCGGAAGAAACCGCTTACTTCCGTCAGCGTTACGATCATTACATGATTTTGTTCTACACGATTTTTATCATGAATTTTGTCGCTCCGTTCCTGGTATTGATGAGCCGCGATGCCAAACGAAAAATGCAGATACTGGTCATTGCCGCCTGTATCATTATTGTTGGGCATTTCATCGACTTTTACCTGATCGTGATGCCCGGCACCGTTGGCAATAACGCCGGTTTCGGATTGGCAGAGATTGCCCCGCCGCTCTTCTATGCGGGCCTGCTGATTTTTGTTGTCTTTAGCAACCTGACGAAAGCGAACCTGGTACCAAAGCATCATCCTTTTCTCGACGAAAGTCTCCACCATACTACCTGATTAACGATTTGAAAGAACCCGTTTTATGACCACATCTCTTTTAGTTGTTATTGCCGTTGTACTGTTTACGCTGGTTATTTTTCAGCTCGCAAAAACTACCGAGTTTGTAGCCATTTTGCGCGGCGAGGAAAAAACGCACCTGGAATCAGACAGGATCAACTCCCGCCTGATGTTGATCTTCCTTATACTGGGGATGATAGCACTGGCCTGGTCTCTGGTATATTTTAAAGATGATATGATACTGGAGGCTGCTTCTGTGCATGGGGCATGGATTGACAGCATGTTCAACGTAACATTATTTTTCACGGGTATTATGTTTGTGCTTACACAGGTAGCCCTGTTTTATTTTGCATGGAAATACAAGCATACCAAAGGAAGAAAAGCACTCTATTATCCTGAAAACAATAAGCTGGAGATGTGGTGGACAGTGATCCCAGCCATAGTGCTCACCACACTGGTGGTTATCGGTCTCTATCGCTGGTTTCAGATTACAGGTCCCGAACCCAAGGATTCAGATGTGGTGGAAATCACCGGTAAACAATTTAACTGGATGCTCCGTTATCCGGGAAAGGATGGAAAAATGGGTGCCAATCAGTTTGAATATATCACGGAAGGCAATGGTGTCGGCATTGATTTTAATGATGCCAACAGCAAGGATGACTTTATGCCGAATGAAATGCACCTCGTTGTGAATAAGCCGGTGCTGCTGAAGATCAAAGCGCGCGATGTGATTCACGATGTGGGTATTCCATGGTTCAGGGTGAAGATGGATGCTGTTCCGGGTATCACCACCAGATTTTGGTTTACACCTACGGTGACAACGGCGGAGATGAAGCAGAAAACCGGCAATCCCGATTTTGTATATGAAATTGCCTGTGATCAGTTGTGTGGTAAAGGCCATTTTGGAATGAAAGGAACGATCGTGGTGGAAACACAGGAGGAGTTTGATAAATGGTCGGCATCACAGCAGTCATTTTATGATGCGGTGATTAAGGGAACTGCCGAAGAGAAAAAATTTGCTGATCTCAGCGAACAATTGAAAAATGCAGAAGCAGCTAAGGCAAGCATGCCGCACCACGAATAATGTCGGGCATCAGCTTACTTTCAGCATAATTGATAATTTAATGTAAATGATTCAGCCATGAGCGAAACAGTTTTGGGTCAGGAAGTCCATAAGGTTTTTACCGGTGACAGTACGCATCACCAGGATTCCATGGGTGAAATTCATGAGCCACACGGCCATCATGAGCATCACAAAGACAGTTTCATTACCAAATATATCTTCAGCCAGGATCATAAGATGATCGCCAAACAGTTCCTGATTACAGGCATTTTCTGGGCCTTAGTCGGAGGCATGCTGTCTGTAGTTTTTCGTGTACAACTCGGTTTCCCGAATCAGGCCTTCCCGATTCTTGAAACGATCTTCGGCAAATGGGCGCCAGGTGGTATCATCAGCCCTGAGTTTTATTACATGCTGGTAACCATGCACGGCACCTTGCTGGTATTTTTTGTGCTCACCGCCGGCCTCAGCGGCACCTTTGCCAACTTGCTGTTGCCATTACAGATAGGCGCCCGCGACATGGCATCTCCGTTTTTAAATATGCTTTCTTACTGGTTCTTCTTTTTAGCAAGCGTGGTGATGATGTCCTCCTTCTTTTTACCGGAAGGTGCATCTGATGTGGGATGGACTGCTTATCCTCCTTTAAGCGCAGTACGTGAATCAGCACCGGGAGCAGGAGCAGGCATGGACTTTTGGCTCGTCGGCATGGCCCTGTTTATTTTTTCAAGTCTGCTGGGTGGCCTTAACTATATCACTACAGTGCTGAACCTTCGTACAAAAGGCATGTCCATGGCCAAGATGCCGCTCACAGTATGGGCATTGCTGATAACCGCTGTACTTGGTTTGCTTTCCTTTCCGGTACTGCTTGGCGCCGCCATTCTTCTCATATTAGACCGCACCATTGGCACCAGCTTTTATCTCGATAACATTTTTATCAATGGACATGCGCTGCCTAATGATGGTGGCAATGCCATTCTCTATCAGCATCTCTTCTGGTTCCTTGGCCATCCTGAAGTATATATTATCATCCTGCCTGCCTTTGGATTGGTTTCAGAAGTGCTGGCCACCAATGCACGCAAGCCCATATTCGGATACCGTGCCATGATACTTTCAATGCTGGCTATTGCCATATTGGCTTTCGTGGTGTGGGCGCATCATATGTTTGTAACCGGACTGAACCCATTTGTGGCTTCCGTGTTTGTATTTCTCACCTTGCTCGTGGCTGTACCCTCCGCTATCAAAGTATTCAACTGGATAGCCACTATCTGGCAGGGTAACATCCGGTTTACGCCGGCTATGTTGTTTGCCATCGGTTTTGTATCAATGTTTATTTCTGGCGGCCTCACCGGTATTTTCCTCGGTAATTCTTCACTCGATATTGAGCTGCACGACACCTACTTCGTTATCGCACACTTCCACATTGTGATGGGTGTGTCGGCCTTCTTTGGCATGTTCGCAGGGGTTTATCACTGGTTTCCCAAAATGTATGGCCGATTCATGAATAATACGCTTGGTTACATTCATTTCTGGATCACGATGGTTGGCGCTTACATGATCTTCTGGCCAATGCACTATATGGGTCTTGCAGGTGTTCCACGGAGATATTATTCTTTTGATGCCTTTCAGTCATTCAATATGTTTGGTGGCCTCAATCAGTTCATCACGTTGGCGGCTATGCTGGTGTTCTTTGCACAGCTCCTCTTCGTCGTGAATTTCCTGTTCAGTATGTTCTACGGGCGTAAGCTCAAGTCAAAAAATCCATGGGATTCGAATACCATTGAATGGACGACGCCTATCAATGCTGGGCATGGCAACTGGCCGGGTGAACTGCCTACCGTTTACCGCTGGCCTTATGACTACAGTAAAAATGGCGACGAATTCATTCCGCAAACCACGCCGCTGAAGGAAGGCGAAACGGGCGGGCATTAAACAGGCTGTAAGGCAGCAATAAATGCTGTTGCCGGTAAAAATCTATTACAAATATTTAAGATCATTCAACTGATTGATGAATCAAATTAAGACAGCAGAACGCATCAGCATAGCCTTGATCATATCCTCGAAGCTGAAGGATTATTCGCAGCTTGTGAAGCTCAGGCTTTCGATGCTGGTCATTTTTTCCTCTGTGACAGGATACCTGATGGCTGCCAACGGAAACTGGGAATGGCCTCAGCTTTTGTTACTCATCCTTGCGGGTTTCTTAACCACCGCTTCATCCAATGCGCTGAACCAGGTAATTGAGAAAGATTTTGACCGCTTGATGAAACGCACAGCCAACCGCCCGTTACCTACGGAAAGAATGACCAATGCGGAAGCATTGCTTGCAGCCGGCATATTCGGCGTAGCTGGCATTACCATCTTCTGGATCTATTTTAATCAGCTTGCCGCGCTGTTCAGTGCGATTGCGTTGCTGTGCTATGCATTCATCTATACACCACTGAAAAGATTTTCACCCGTAGCGGTTTTCGTAGGCGCTATTCCCGGTGCATTGCCGCCGCTGATTGGCTGGGTAAGCGCAACAGGGCTATTGTCGCCTGTAGCTTTTGCCTTGTTTGGCATTCAGTTTATGTGGCAGTTCCCTCATTTCTGGGCCATTGCCTGGGTGGGCCATGATGATTACATGCGGGCCGGTTATAAGTTGCTGCCTTCCAAAGAGGGCAGGAGCAAATTCAGTGCAATGCAGATCATGTTGTACATCTTAGTGCTGATTCCGGTAAGCCTGGTGCCGGCCTGGATGGAAATCAGCGGCATTATTTCAGCGTTGATTGTATTGTTCTGCGGCATTGTATTTCTGATTCAATCCGTTTTACTCCTGCAGCAATGCAGCATTGAAGCCGCGAAGAAACTAATGTTTGGCTCTTTCTTTTATTTACCGATTGTTCAGCTGGCCATTTACTTTGACAGGATATAGCAATTCATGACAAGCGCTACTGCAAATAACAACCGATTCCATCCGCTTAAATTCGGCCTGTGGCTGGGTATTGCAAGCATCATCATGTTGTTTGCCTCTCTCACGAGCGCCTATATTGTCAGGAAAGCGCAAGGCAATTGGGTGGAGTTTGGAATGCCGCCCGTATTTTGGATTAATACCGCTGTGATCTTACTGAGCAGCTTTACCATGCACTGGGCTTTGAATTCCTTCAGGCGGTTTAAGGAGGGCACATACCGCATCGCACTCTTCATCACATTCGTTTTAGGCGTTCTTTTCCTGGCAGGCCAGTATTACGGATGGCTCGACCTTGCCAACCGCGGAATTTACATTGATGGAAATCCGTCGGGATCATTCGTGTACGCCATTTCCGGTGTACATGCAGTGCATATCCTGGGCGGATTGGTATTTATGCTGGTGATGCTGATCAGGGCAATGATCAGGCGTTTTAATCCCAACCGCCTGACCGGTGTACAGATGATGGCGACCTACTGGCACTTTGTAGATGTGCTCTGGATTTACCTTTTTATCTTTTTTCAAATTAATCTTTCTTAATAACTACTGATGGCAGAAGCAACACTTTCAACTACCGCCGTAAGGCCTTCGATCTGGAACGGGGGGCGATCACCTTTCAAGGTGAGTTGGGGAAAACTGATGATGTGGTATTTCCTCGTGGGCGACTCCTTTTCATTCGCATCCTTTCTCATTACCTATGGAGCGTTGCGCTTTAGTTATAACGCATGGCCGGCACCCACGCATGTCTTCTCTTCTGTGCCTTTCCTCGAAGGTGTGAAGCTGCCTTTGATGTTTGTGAGTTTCATGACCTTTACGCTTATCATGAGCAGTGTAACCATGGTACTTGCGGTGCACTACGGCAATCATGAAATGAACCGTAAAAAGGTGACGAAGTGGTTGTTGCTTACCATACTAGGTGGCATCATATTCCTAAGCAGCCAGGCATGGGAATGGACGCACCTGATTGTGGATGAACACATGACGCTGGCTTCCAATCCTTTTGGCGCGCCGGCTTTCGGATGGTTGTTTTTCACGATTACGGGCTTCCATGGTTTCCACGTGTTCACCGGCGTGGTGATTAACAGCATTGTGTGCAGAAAGGTGGCCCGGGGCGATTATGACCGGAAGGGCAGCTACGAGATGATTGAGAAGATTGGATTGTACTGGCACTTTGTGGACCTGGTGTGGGTATTTGTGTTCATGGCATTTTACCTGCTTTGATCCATTGATAATTTATTCTTCAGGAACTGATTTTGAAAATTCAAACCAATAAACAATGAGTAACGAACACGGCGAAAGCACTGACATGGTAAAACTGATCTGGAGAACCACTTTATGGCTTTCCATCATCACGGTAGTTGAAATCGCACTGGCGGTTACCCTTACGGAATTCTTCACCGAAAACGGTATGCTGCTGGTATTGAATGCATTTTATATCATCATGAGCCTTGCCAAAGCATTCTTCATCGTTTCTGTTTTCATGCACCTTAAGTTTGAAGTGAAATACCTTGCCATTACCATTCTTATTCCCATGACGTTTCTGCTCTTCGCCGTAATTGCATTGCTGGCAGAAGGTGATTCATGGCTGCACATGCGAACCTATTGATGGCTTACTTCAGGTATTCCGGAATCATAAAATCTCTTTTCGAAGAGATTTTTTTTTGTTCAGCCACCAGAAGCAATTGTCATTTAAGAAGATATTGCGACGCTTGCTCATTGCATCAAAATGATTTGCTGCAGCCGCTGTACATTTCAGTACTTTCAAAACAATCTTGCAGACACGAGCGAAACGCGGCGCCGGCACAGGGGATGAAAACAAAGTTGGCGGATTGGCCGGAAAAAAAGCGAAAAGATGTTTCATGCCATGGACTGACTAAACTGCTCATACTTCAGGTTTTTTAGTTGTTAATCAATTTTATTTGATGCATTTCGCTGCAATAATTCTCAAGTCCTGTTTACCCGAAGTTCGCTGCAGTCGCATTTTTGCTGCTCAATCTGCAGTAGAAAATGAAGCACCTTGAATCATAAAATTCTTTTACGGCATTTCAACATCTGTGCAGTAGCTTTGCGGCTTTAATTTTTTCTATGAATAAATTCACCTCACGCCTAATTGTTTTTATCATACTGGTTGCCTTTCCGCTGGGATTTTTTTTCTATTACAAACAGAAGATTGATGCCCTTCCCAACCGGCAGCGGGAGGTGCGTGTATTCTGGGATGCACCTGATTTCAGTTTTGAAACGCAAAATGGTGATACGCTGCATAGCAGGGATTTGAAGGGACATGCTTATGTAGTCGATTTCATCTTCACCAATTGTGAAGGGGTTTGTCCTAACCTTTCGAAAACCATGTCATTGATACAGCTCAATTTTAAAGATGATGATCGCCTGAAACTGGTTTCCTTCACTGTTGATCCGGATCGCGATTCCATTCCGGTGCTGCAGGAATATGCAAAACGATATGAGGCGATTGACGGTAAATGGTATTTCCTGCGCGGCGAAAAGCAAACCGTCTGGAACATGGCACAGCAAGGCTTCAAAGTGCCGGTAGTGTACACTCCGGAAGGCGGCAAAGGCGCGGAGTTTACCCACACTGAAAAAATTGTGCTCGTGGATGAGGATGGCAAGATCCGCGGATTTTACAACGGCCTCGACAAGCAGATGATGGATACATTTTATAACAATCTCGCCAGCATCTTGGTAGGCATTCCGCAATGAAAGAACGTTCGGTTAACTGGGCTATCGCAATTGTTTCGGTAACAGTGCCTTTGCTGGTGCTCATCTTGTTTTATATAAAACCGCCGGATGTAAGAGTCGGTTTTGACCTCCGCATTCTTCCGGCACTGAATGCATCGCTGAATTTCTCTACTGCCCTGTTACTCATCACCGGTTATTATTTCATAAGGCATAAAAAAATAAGCAGTCACCGCTTGTGCATGATTACTGCATTTTGCTTTTCCGCTTTATTCCTGGTTTTTTACGTAATCTATCACGCATTGACGGAGGCCACTTTATACGGCGGGCAAGGCATGATCCGCAACATTTATTTTTTTATACTTATCACGCACATTGTGCTGGCTGCCGCTATTTTGCCGTTGATACTGATCACCCTTGTAAGAGGGTTGCAGGAAAAATTTGACCGTCACCGTAAAATTGCACGCTGGACTTTTCCCCTGTGGCTGTATGTGGCCATCAGCGGTGTGGTGGTTTACCTGATGCTGTCGCCATATTATTAGTTACTGAACAGGAATTTCAAACCTTGGCAAACAATTTTGTAGTAATTTCAACACATAATTTTTGAGTACATGAAAACAACACTCGTCGCTTTTTTATTTACGCTTGTTCTGCTCACCGGTTCATTTGGGTTGGCATCAGCTCAATGCGCCATGTGTAAGCAGAGCGCTGAAAGTTCATTGAAGGAAGGTAGCACAGATGCAAAAGGATTGAACATCGGCATCATGTATCTGCTGGTAATTCCGTATGCTTTGGTCGGCGGTATCGGATACTACTGGTATATCAATAATAAAAAGAAAACAGGCGAAGAAATTCAGGATTAATCGGCACTCACTACTCTCTACTCATCTCCACCCAATCACCATTTTCCTTAATCAGCGCAATCAACTCTTCCACAGCCACCGTTGATTCCACTGCCCGTTTTACCACTTCCTTTCCCTTGTACAAAGTGATTTTTCCGACGCCGCTTCCCACGTATCCGTAATCTGCATCGGCCATTTCGCCCGGACCATTGACTATGCAACCCATGATGGCAATTTTTATACCTTTCAGATGATTGGTACGCGCCCTGATGGCAGCAGTGGTTTCCTGGAGGTCGAAGAGCGTACGGCCGCAGGAAGGGCAGGAGATGTATTCCGTTTTGGAGATGCGCAAACGTGTTCCCTGCAGAATGCCGAAACATAGCCTGTTAATGGCATTTGCGAGATGTTGTGGTGCATGCAACCAGATACCATCACCTAAACCATCGAGTAACAGTGCTCCGAAATCGGTGGCGGCATATAAGGTGAGTTCATCCGGCACAAGATTTTCGAACGAACGCCTGATGATTACCGGATTTTCAACCTGCTCGCTGATCAAATCAAAAAATACACGGCGTTGTTCCATCATGCCATTGAAATGTGCGGTATCCAATATCACCACGGCAGAGGCATCATCTTTAAGCTGATCAATTAATTCATCTGAAATGTCGTCAATGCGCACCATCACAAATTTCAACCTCCCATCCTTCTGTTGCCGGTTCACGTATTGTGATGCATTGAATGCATAAAAATTTCTTTCGTCCGGTATCATATTTTTTCGTTCATCATATTGCCGGATGACGCCCAGTGTTCCGGGAACCGGAAAGCTGATCTCGGTACTTCCCGTAAAGAGGTAGTCAGCGGCCATATCGCTGATGTTCCATTTGTCGGTACCCGCATCATACCGGTAGCCGGCGGCCAGCAATGTTTCAGGTGTAATGGTCTTTTCCTGTGAAAAATCCATCACAACTACAGGCACCTGGTTCGCCCCGTTATTTTCAACCGGATGCGTCTGGCGCCTGCTGTATGTAAACGGGTGAACCGGTGATTTACTGATACGCGCAATTTTCGGAACTTTTCTTTCTGTCGTGTACCTGTTTGCAAGCATCCTGGCCACGGGCAACTCCAGTTCCGGATCTTCCGTAAGAGAAACCCGGATCGTATCACCTAAGCCATCTTCCAGCAAAGCGCCAATGCCGATGGCGGATTTAATGCGCCCGTCTTCACCATCACCTGCTTCCGTAACGCCGAGGTGCAGCGGGTAAATCAGGTCTGTCTTACGCAATGGTGATGTTAAACGATCTGCTCTTTCCAGCATCTTATGCACGAGTAAACGGTAGGCCTGCACCATCACCTGCGGATTGCTTGATTTCATCGAGAGCACAATGTTATGATATCCTTCCTCTTCGGCAATGGTTAAAAACTCGAAAGCCGATTCCACCATGCCCAGCGGTGTATCACCATAACGACTCATGATACGGTCGCTGAGCGAACCATGATTGGTGCCGATTCTCATAGCCGTTCCATATTCCTTGCAGATCTTAACCAGCGGCAGGAATTTCCCGCGAATGCGGTCTAGTTCTGCTTCATATTCCGCATCAGAATATTCCATTACCTGGAATTTTTTCTTGTCGGCGTAGTTGCCCGGGTTCACCCGCACCTTTTCAACGATGCGTGCTGCAACTTCGGCGGCATTGGGTGTAAAGTGAATATCGGCAACCAGTGGTGTGTCATATCCTCTTGCTTTCAGTTCTTTTTTTACTGCTGCAAGATTATTCGCTTCATGTATACTTGGTGCCGTGATGCGCACCAATTCTGCTCCGGCTTCGATCATCCTGATGGATTGTGCAACTGTTGCAGCAGTATCCATGGTGTCAGTAGTCGTCATGGATTGTATGCGGATCGGGTGACCTCCGCCAATGCAGAGATGGCCTGCATTTACTTCACGCGTTTGAAGTCTTGAATAGCTGGTGAGTGAATTGCAATAGTTTACAGACATGCTTACATCATTGTGCCGGCCAAAATTAGGATTTATCAGGACGGCCTGAAAAGAATTATTACCGTGATATTACGCTGTTAACAGCTATGCTTAATTTCCTATTTTCACCTCATTAAATGCAAGCATTACCAGGGTGACATTCAGGAAACCGGATTATTTACTGCTCTTAATCATTTTCGCCGGCGCGATGATTCGGTTCTATGGATTTCCGCATATCCCGTTTATGTATGATGAAGTAAGCGCATGGGCACGAACCGGATATGCGAATTTTCATGACCTCATTGACAAGGGTGTGAAAGGCGACGGACATCCTGCATTGATCCAGGTTTTCCTGTTCTATTGGCGTATGGTTGGCGGTGACAGTGAGGCATTCTTTAAATTACCGTTTCTGCTGATGGGCTTATTGTCCATCTGGCTCGTATTCCGGGTGGCAGCGTGTTGGTTTAATTGTACCGTGGGCTATCTCAGCGCTGCCATGGTTTCCTGTTTGCAGTATACCGTCATGTACAGTCAGATCGCGCGGCCTTACATCAGCGGATTATTTTTTTCATTGATGATGGTATGGTGCTGGTCGAACTATTTATTCAATAAGCAGCATAATCATACGCTCAGGTGGCTGTCCGGATTTGTATTATTCGCCGTCTTATGCTGCTATAACCATTACTTCTCTCTTTTGTTCGCTTTTATCACCGGCGCAACGGGATTATTTTTTATTGAACGGGATAGAAGGTACCAATACCTGATCGCCAATAGCATCATCGTCATCTTGTTTCTGCCGCATGTATCCATCACGCTTTTCCAGTTTGGCATTGGTGGTGTAGGTGGCTGGCTGCCGAAGCCGGGCCCTGAATTTTTCAGCAATTACCTTGATTACATTTTACATTTTTCAACCTGGATGAAGTGCCTGATGGCCTGCTTGATCATCACTGCCTTTATCTTTCATTCTCCCGCATTGCAATCGCAGTTTAAATACAGGGTAATTGCCTTATGCTGGTTCCTGCTGCCTTTCTTCATCGGATATTACTACTCTGTGTACCGTAATGCGGTGTTGCAGTATTCGGTGTTGATTTTCACCTTTCCGTACCTGCTTTATTTCTGTTTTTCATGGATCAGGGAGTTGCCCATGAAATATAACTGGCTGATGGTTTTAATGATCCTTTTGATCGGCACCTATACGCTTGCCGCGGAAAGAAAGCATTTTGATATTTTCTATCATCAGCCCATTGAAGAATTGGTACAAAACACAGTGAGCACCATAGATGCTGAAAAGGGTATGACATGCACAGTGCTGATGAATGAGCCGCGTAAATATGCAGGCTATTACCTGCGAAAATACCATCATGAAATAGCCATGGATTATTGGCCGGAAATGAACTTTACTTCCTATATCTCATTCCGTAACTACCTGTCTGCGTTGAATACCGATTGCCTGATCGCCGCTAATATCCCAACGGATTACCTGATTTTAATACAAAAGTATTATCCGTATGAAATCAGCAGGCAGAAGGGGTTTACTTACCAGTTTCATGCTTTTTCCAAAAAACAGCTGAATGATCGTCTACCTTCGGATGTAGTTTATCAGCAAACACTCAACCTTCTTCAACCGGCTGCCCCATGGTCTGTACATTTGGCACAGGTGGAAACGGATTCAATCACGAGAGCACAGTCATTTCATTTTATGCCTGCGGTGGAGTTCGGTGCCGGATTTGAAGCACCACTGTTGCCGCTGCTCACCAATAATTACAATGTGGTAAATGTGTCGGCGGATGTTTCCGGTGTGTCGCCTGGCAACAATGCTTCGCTTGTGGTGAGCTTTGATGAAGATGGTAAAGCCCTTTTCTGGCAGGAAAAACCATTCAGCTATTTCATCGATTCATCGGAGAGTAGCGGTACAGTTTTTTACAGCATCAGTGTCAGGGACCTTGGGTTTCCCGTCACTGACAAGTTGATGCTGCGAGCCTATATCTGGAACAAAGAGAAGGATGATTTCCTTCTCCATGATTTTACGGTAAGCCTCGATGCAGGTAACCCATGGATTTATGGTTTGATAGAGCCGATACCAAAACAACACCCCTGAATTTTAGTAATTTCATGCACATGAAGCGTTTTAAGGCGATTGTATGTTTGGTGCTGGCATGCATTGTATCTCAACAACCCGTGAGTGCACAGATTTCATCACAGCGGTTGGTACCCTACCGTATCGGTACGCTTTGGGGATTTGCCGACCATAAAGCGAATATTATTATTCCCACCCGTTACCAGGAAGTGTTTCCTTTTTTCAATGGCGTGGCCGTAATAAAGCAAGACGGCCATATGTCGATACTTGATGATAAGGGTGATGTGAAAATTCCTTTCAGATATGATTACATCAGCAATTTCAACAGCGATGGTGTAGCGGTTGTTTCCAGGGCAGGAAAGTGGGGTGTGATTGACAGTCGCGGCAAAGAAGTGGTAAAGCTGAAATATGATGCCATCGATGTTTTTTCAGAAGGATTTGCGGCAGCGAAGACAGGCTCGAAGATCGGATTCATTAATGTGAAAGGAGAGGAGATCGCCAAACCGTTGTATGATGTTGCATTTCCCTTTCAGGAAGGGTTCGCACTGGTTAAGGCAGGACCACAGTTTGGATTCATAAATGAGAAGGGGGCGGAAGTGATACCGTTACAGTTTGATGGTGGCACCTCTTTTCATGACGGCCTTGCCCTCGTCAAAAAGGACACTTTGATGGGTTTTATCAAAAAGGATGGCAGCATTGCTATCGGTTTCCGCTATGCAGGTGCCAATATTTTTTCAGAAGGACTGGCTGTGGTCATGATAGACGGCAAAGTGGGATTCATCAACAGTTCCGGCGAAACGGTGATACCGCTTCAATTTGAGAATGCAAATAATTTCAGCGAAGGATTGGCACTCGTACAACAAAACAACCGCTTTGGATTTATTGATCCTAAGGGGACCGTTCAGATTCCATTGCAATATGAAGGTGCTAACGACTTTCACGACGGGCGCGCATTGGTGGTGAAAGACGGCTGGGCAATGATTGCAAAGGATGGCCGCCTCATTCCTTTAAGCCGGTATTCTATGATTCATGACTTCGTCAATGGCTATGCTCGCGTGGAACTCGATGGCCGATGGGGATTCATAGATGTAAGCGGTAAGGAAGTGATTCCGCCACGGTATGAAGATGCCCTGGATTTTGAAGGTGGAATGGCGCTGGTAAAGAGCGGCGGAAAATGGGGTTATATTGACGCCGGAGGCAAGGAATTTTTCAGGGATTAATGCCGGCTGCATGCAGCTGAATATCATCCGTGGTAAAGGCCGCGAACAGAGCGATTCAGGAAATATCACCTTGTGCCGGCCTGATCAGGATCTCTTCCACCACCGATTGAGGCGACAGCGTAAAAGCGTTCCATATTGACCTGGCAATATCAGCTGGTTTCATAAATCTTTCGTCCGGCAAATTTATGCCATCCCATGATGCAGTGAGTGTGGCGCCGGCAATTACAGCAGTGACCCTGATGTTATAGGGAATCATTTCTACCCGCAGATTCTTGGTGAATCCAAGCAGGGCAAACTTTGAAATGCCATATGATCCACCATTTGGATAGGCCTGCAGGCTTGCTGTTGAACAAAGGTTAAAAATATGACCGTGCCTGTTGCGAATCATCACTTTCACCAGAAACTGCGTGAGATAATAAGCACTGTATAAATTGGTTTTGATCTGCTTCTCCAGTATGCCGCTCTTTTCTTTATGTACCTGTCCGGGCAGAAAAACACCGGCATTGTTTACCAGCACATCCACAGAATCCCAGTGTGATTTGATAAGGTCGGCGAAGGCCTTCAGCTGTTTTTTATCTGAAACGTCACAGGATTGTGCCAGCAATTCTATGTCAGGAAATTTATTACGCAGCTCATCGCTGAATGCGTCCAGTTCCTTCTTATTCCTGGCACAGATGGCAACGTTAAAACCTTCGGCGGCAAATTTTTCAGTGATGGCTCTTCCGATACCTTTTGTAGCACCGGTGATAACTGCATTCATAGCATGACAATTTAGCAACTAAACAATCCGGCAATTTAATCATTTGGCATTAGTCAACTGAGCCATTCGTGCTTTGCTTACCACGCAATTGAGTTTCCAAAGAATGGCTACCTTTAGCCAGGGCCAGCTACATGACTTTCCGTTTTTTTGAGCAGTTCGGCGAATACATCCTCCTCATGAAAAAATCATTCGTGCGGCCGGAGAAGATGTCGATTTACTGGAAAGAACTGATGCGGCAGATGATTGAAATTGGCGTCGGCTCAGTGGGCATCGTCATTATCTTTTCTGTGTTTCTCGGCGCAGTGTTGACCGTGCAGACTGCCTATCAGTTTACCACCCCGCTTTTGTCGAAATCTATTATCGGCTCCATCGTCACCAACTCCACCATCATCGAAATGGCGCCGACGGTTACCTGCCTTATCCTGGCAGGAAAGATAGGTTCGAGCATCGCTTCTGAATTGGGTACCATGCGCATCTCTGAACAGATTGATGCGCTGGAAATCATGGGCATCAATTCGGCCGCTTACCTTGTATTGCCGAAGGTGATAGCCGCCACTTTTATGATTCCTGTAATTATCATTATCGGTGGATTTTTGCAGATTCTGTCAGGAATGATGGTTGGCCATATGCAAAACGTTGTGTCAACCACTGAATTTATGCAGGGCTCCATACAGTTTTTTATTCCCTTCACCGTCACCTTTGCGGTGATAAAAGCGACCACTTTCGGTTTTATCATATCGTCAGTCTCCGCCTATCTTGGTTATTACACCACCGGCGGCGCTTTGCAGGTCGGCAATTCGGCTACACGTGCCGTGGTGGCCAGTTGTGTACTGATTCTCATTTTTGACTATGTACTTGCCGAACTGCTGTTATGATAGAGATCAGGAATGTGCGCAAGTCGTTTGGTGACCGCGAAGTGCTCAAAGACATTTCTGCCGTCTTTGCACCCGGCAAAACAAACCTTATTATCGGTGCCAGCGGATCCGGTAAAACCGTGCTGATGAAATGCATGGTTGGCCTTATGATGCCCAGCGGTGGTGCCATCCTTTATAATCAGGATGTTGACTTTACTTCGCTGCAGGAAAAAGCAAGGAAAGAAATAAGGCAGGAGATCGGCATGTTGTTCCAGGGTACTGCATTGTTTGATTCAATGACAGTGGAAGAAAACATACTGTTCCCGCTGAATATGTTCTCTGCCATGACTGCCCGGGAAAAGCTGGACAGGGTGAATTTCTGCCTCGAACGGGTGAATCTTAAGGGAACCAACAGGCTGCATCCGAGTGAGTTGAGCGGCGGTATGAAGAAAAGAGTGGGCATCGCCAGGGCAATCGTGCTCAACCCCAAGTATCTCTTCTGCGATGAACCCAATTCCGGACTTGATCCGCAAACATCGATACTGATTGATGAGCTGATCCGTGAAATCACCATAGAGTACAACATCACCACAGTGGTGAATACACATGATATGAATTCGGTGCTTGGCATCGGCGACTATATCATTTTCCTCTATAAGGGAATAAAATGCTGGGAGGGAAGCCGTCATGAAGTGCTCTCCAGCACTAATAAGGAGATGAATGATTTTATTTTCGCATCGAAATTCCTCAAAGAAATCAAAGCACTATCTTCTAAAACCTGATCAGATTTGAATATTTTTGCGGCTTGCCGGATTAATTGATTGCCGACTTACTTCTTCCTTGGCCGGATGATTGGATGCTTCATCAGCCGGCACTGATAGTCGATATCCGCTTTACCTTTTGATGAGCCGGTAAATTCTATAAAACTAAAAATCACAGTACCATAAAATATGAGCGTATTAGTCAATAAGAATTCTAAAGTCATAGTACAGGGCTTTACAGGACAGGAAGGCACCTTCCATGCCACGCAGATGATCGAATACGGAACTAATGTAGTAGGAGGGGTAACACCCGGCAAAGGCGGTCAGCGCCACCTCGATCGTCCGGTCTTTAACACCGTAGAAGATGCCGTGCAGCAGGCCGGAGCCAATGTGACCATCATCTTTGTTCCGCCGGCTTTTGCGGCAGATGCCATCATGGAAGCCGCTGATGCAGGCATTAAAGTGATTGTATGCATCACAGAAGGCATTCCGACACAGGATATGATCAGGGCAAAGGAATTCATTAAGGACCGCGACTGCCGGCTTATTGGTCCTAACTGCCCCGGCATAATCACACCGGGCGAAGCAAAGGTTGGTATCATGCCGGGTTTTGTGTTTAAAGCCGGAACAGTAGGTATTGTTTCTAAATCAGGAACACTCACCTATGAGGCCGCTGACCAGGTTTGCCGTACCGGCCTTGGCATATCATCTGCCATCGGCATCGGAGGTGATCCGATTATCGGAACCACAACGCGGGAAGCAGTGGAACTTTTTATGAATGATCCTCAAACAAAAGGCATCGTAATGATCGGCGAAATCGGCGGCGGCATGGAAGCTGAAGCAGCGCGGTGGATCAAGGCCAATGGCACAAAGCCTGTAGTTGGTTTTATTGCAGGTCAGACCGCACCTCCCGGCCGTCGCATGGGCCATGCCGGCGCCATTGTGGGTGGAACGGAAGATACCGCAATCGCGAAAATGAATATCATGCGTGAATGCGGAATTGCGGTTGCCGAAAGTCCGGCGGTGATTGGTGAGATGATGGCGAAGCTATTGAAGAAGTGAATGGTTGGTTTAGTTGGATTCATGCACTTAAATAAAGTATAATTTATTTTATTGAACCATAAAAAACGTATTCGCATGTTTTTACAACTAAATCATCAAAAGTTGGAAGTATATAATGCTTCACGAAGGTTCATGCTGGAGTGTTATCATTTTACGAAGCATTTCCCAATAGATGAGAAGTATAATTTAACAAGTCAGATTCGCAGAGCTGCTTTGTCTGTACATTTGAATATCGCTGAGGGCGCTTCCAGAAAATCGCCCATGGAGAGAAAAAGGTATTTTGAGGTTTCAAGAGGATCTGTGATTGAAATTGACGCATCATTGGATGTTGCATTTGACCTTGGTCATTTCAAAATCGAAAATTGTGGAGCGCTTCCGGAGTTGACTTCCGGTTGTTTTAAAATGTTATCAAAATTAATTAGTTCAACAGTCTAGCATAACAGGAACTGTTCATTCATGACCATTCACCATTGACCATTCACCATTGACCATTCACCATTCACCATGAAACTTTTAGAAGGAAAAACAGCTCTCGTAACAGGTGCTTCACGCGGAATTGGTGAAGCCATTGCAAAGAAGCTCGCCGAACATGGCGCTAACATCGCTTTCACTTACCTGTCATCGGCAGAAAAAGCGATGACGCTGGAAAATGCTTTGCATGCCATGGGCGTTAAGGCAATTGCATATAAATCAGATGCCGCATCGTTTGCGGAAGCAGAAAAACTCGTAGGTAATATCCTGATGGAATTTCAGACGATTGATGTAGTGGTGAACAATGCCGGCATCACGCATGACAACCTGATTCTCCGCATGACGGAACAACAATGGGATGCTGTAATCACCACGAATCTGAAATCGGTATTCAACATCTCAAAAAATGTCTGCAAGCCCATGATGAAGCAACGGAGCGGATCTATCATTAACCTGAGTTCCATTGTAGGCATGACCGGCAATGCCGGCCAGACCAACTATTCCGCCTCTAAAGCAGGTGTCATCGGTTTCACGAAATCACTGGCGAAGGAATTAGGATCCCGCAACATCCGTTGTAATGCTATTGCACCCGGTTTCATCGAAACGGATATGACGCACGGCATCAGCGATGAGATGAAGGAACAGTTCAGGAAAAACATTCCATTGTCGCGCTATGGATCTGCTGAAGAGGTGGCTAATGTGGTGCTTTTCCTGGCCTCCGACTTATCAGGTTATGTGAACGGACAGGTGATTTCTGTTTGCGGCGGGCTTAACACCTGATATGCTGAAATCCGCAGAATTGTTTTTTGCCGGTAATCGGCGAATAGCCGTTTTTTGTACAGCGGAAGCTGCATTCCGTAAATTCGAATGGAGTTTTTTCTGTGACACCATACCACTATCCTGTTGACGGATAGTGCATCTTTCACTGTTTAGCCTTCTTAGCGCATTCTGTGCATATCAGCCTTTCTTATCCTCCTGCTTACATCCTCTTATGCCTGGCATTCGGTATAGCGGCAGCATTCCTGCTTTATTACCGCGACTGGCAGTTCAGAGACCTTGGCCAATCCTTTAAAAAATGGCTTTGGCTGCTGGCAATCATACGGGCGGTCACGATCAGTTTCATTGCTTTCCTGCTTCTGTCGCCACTCATCAGAACCATTTCGACGCGTGTCGAAAAGCCCATACTGCTCTTTGCCCAGGATAATTCCACTTCAGCGATAATTAATCTGCATGGCCCTGATTCTGTCAATTATGTAAAGAGCATGTCCCGGTTTTTGGATGAATTGTCGAAGCAATATGAGGTAAAATCTTATGCCTTCGGAAGTTCCCTGCGGGAAAATCCTGATTACTCCTTTAGCGATAAAACCACCAACATCTCTGCCGCGCTTGACGAACTGGCTAACCTGTATGCCGGGCAGAACGTAGGCGCTGTCATTCTTGCAACCGACGGCATTTACAATGAAGGAAGCAATCCCGTTTACCTGCGTGAAGAGCTGAGTATGCCGGTTTATACCATCGGGCTGGGCGACACCACTGTCAAACGTGATGTACAGATCCTGAGTGTCATTCACAACCGCACTGTTTTCTACGGCGATTATTTTCCCCTGAAAGTGGAATGGCGCGCCCTCTTTTGCGCCAATGAAAAAACAGCCGTTGCCGTAAGCATGGTTGACGGCAACACGGAGAAAAAGCTGGATGAAAAACCAATAGCCATAGAAGGAAATGACTACAGCGGAAGTGCTGAGTTTATGCTGAAAGCCGAAACACCCGGCATTATACATTATCGTATGGTCATTGCCAATGTAACAGGAGAAGCATCGGTGAGTAACAATGTTAAAGATGTGTTTATTGAAGTGGTGGAAAAGAAAGAAAAGATACTCCTGCTGGCAAATGCTCCGCATCCTGATATTGCCGCTATTAAACAAGCTGTTGAAGCGAATAAGAACTATGAAGTCACCGTAGCTTTCGGAGGCACAGTACCCGGAAAGATGGAAGATTACAACCTGGTGATGCTGCACCAATTGCCTTCAGCCGCCAATACTATTCAGCCGGTGATACAGGGCTTGAAAGAGAAGAAGAAATCGGTGCTGTATATTCTCGGCGCACAATCCAATGCCGCATTGCTGAATAGCGCGCAAACTCTTGTTAACCTCACGGGTGCCAATAACGCAACCAACGATGCTTTCCCTGTATTCTCACAGGAGTTCAGCCTCTTCAATGTGCCCGATGAACTGAAGCGGAAGATAATGGCATGGCCGCCGCTCTTTTCGCCTTTTGGCGATTACCGCAGTTCGCCCGGAGCTTCCACGCTCATGCTGCAGAAGATTGGTTCCGTAGTGACGAAGTTTCCATTGATTCTTTTCAGGCAGGATCTTGATGGCCGGGCCGGCATTATTGCCGGAGAAGGATTATGGCGGTGGCGCATGAATGATTTTGAACTGAACGGAAACCACGATGCATTCAATGCACTGATTTCCTCCGTGGTACAGTATTTATCAGTCAAAGCCGATGAACGGCAGTTCAGGGTGCGGCTGGAGAAAGAGCAGCAATCGGGCAGCAATCATATTTTTTCTGAAAATGAATCGGTGATCTTCAGCGCGGAGCTGCTGAATGAATCGAATGAACTTATCAATACGCCAGATGTCTCACTGGTCATAAAAGATGATCAGGCCAAAGAATTTCCATTTGTATTCAGCAAGCATGCCAACGCCTATTCCCTGAATGCCGGCTATTTCCCGGCAGGTAATTATTCCTATAGCGCAAAGGTGAATTACAACAACAAAGACTTTTATACGTCCGGTGTGTTTACTGTTTCCCCAACGCAGCTGGAGCTGGAAACAACAAGAGCAAACCATCAGTTACTCTATGCCTTAAGTCAAAAGACGGGAGGAAAATTATTTTATCCTTCGCAACTGGATCAATTGCTCAAAGAGATAACGGCAAAGCAGGAAATTAAGCCGGTCTTATACAGTTCCACCCGCACCGAACCCCTGATCAACCTTCGCTGGCTGATCATTCCGATCCTGTTCCTGCTTGCCCTGGAATGGGGAATAAGGAAGTTTAACGGAGGATATTAATCATGACCTTTATTCGGGAATGGATAAAAGCGCACGGAGGATTTTCGAATAAAACAACCAATAAATGAGCGAAGTCGCAAAGGATAAGATTTTATTTTTCCTTCTCCGGCACAATCACAAATAAATCTTCATCGTCTTTCTTCATCATATACTGTTCGCGTGCAAACTTTTCCAGCGACTGCTGATTGGTAAGCAACTCCTGCTTTTTTTGCTTTACCTCTGCAATCTTCTGTTCATAATATTCTTTCTTATTCCGGTAGTCTGCCAGTTTCAGCCGCAACTGTATCTGCGATATAATATCATTATTGTCAAAGAATAACATCCACGAGAAAAAGGCAATTGACACAATAAGATATTTGTTGGTCAGTATTGCGGGAATCCTCCCTTTGCGAATCGTAGCGAAAAATTTATTGAATGACTTTTTCATAATCTTTAAAAAACTTTCTGGAATGAAACAGCAGCAAGGTACACCGGCAAAAAAGAAACTTATCCCGTGAAGGTTTCAGCTTTTCAACACCAACCAACTAAAGTGACCAATGACTAATTAACGACTCACGTCTAAGGGCTTTTCTTCGGATCCACAATAATCTCTTCCGGCCGTGTAGATTCAATCATGAAACTATCCGACAATACCTTGAAAGTCGTGCGCCGGTTTTCCTGGAATTGCTCTTCCGTGCATTTTACACCGTTCACGCATGCATTCACCGGTTGTGTTTCACCATAACCCTTCGCCGTCAGCCGCTTCGGATCGATGCCTTTTGAAACGAGGTAATCCACCACCGACTGTGCACGTGCCTGCGACAATCGCAGGTTATAATCATCCTTGCCGCGCGAATCAGTATGAGAACCAAACTCTACCTGCACGCCTGGATTTTCATTGAGCAGCACAATCAGTGTATCGAGCACTTTAGCGGCGTCTTCACGGATGTTTGCCTTGTTATAGTCGTAATAGATATTACTAAGGTTCACCTGCACGTTTTTGTAGATTTTATCAAGAATAATCCGCACGGTGGCAGTCACCGTATCTTTGTCAATCATCGTGAAACCAACGGTGCTTGCTACTTCCGACTTGCTGAAGTAATCAGGTTTGGAAGCGCTGATACGATAAGATTTTTCAGGTTCTGCTTTAAAACGGAAAGCCCCGTTTTTATCTGCTTTAATTACCTGTTGTGATTTTGGAACAACATTGCCTTTTTCGTCGAGTAAATTAATGGTAACATCAATTGCTGCCAGTGGTAAATATCCGGTTACGCGACTGTTGGGGTTGTTTTCTTTTTCAAATATTTTTTCAACTACATCTCCGGCAACCAGGTGCACTTTCACTTTCTCTTCCGTGAAATGATAGATATCATCATGCCCTTTTCCACCCGGTCTGTTTGAAACGAAAAACCCCTGTGACTTGATTTTATACTGATCCTTTGGATTTACCTTTTCAAAAATAATCGCCAGGTCATCCGCGCCTGAATTGATGGGTGATCTCAGATTCAGAACGTTTCCCCATTGATTCTTTATGCGTGAGGCAACAAAAATATCCAGTCCGCCCATGCCCATTTGGCCGTTTGAAGCAAAATATAATCTGCCATCGTCGGCCAGGTAAGGAAAGGTTTCCTCTTCTGTTGTATTTACATTCGGACCGAGGTTAAGCGGACTGCCCCAGCCTTCCGCTGTTTTGGTTAGCACGTAAATATCTTTTCCGCCATAACCTCCGTCAACATCTGCCGATACATACAATTCCTTTCCATCAGCAGATAAAAAGGGTTGCGATACATTGGTGCTGTCGTTGAAAATGGGAACCGCCTGCGGCTCACTCCACGAATCATCCGTTTTGTAACAGTAGTATATTTTGCAGTAGTCATTATCGGTTTGATTGCTGCCGCATCTGGTGAAATAGCATTCTGAAAAATCTTTGCTGAAGCAGGCAGCACCTTCATTGAATGCCGAATTCAACACATCACTGAAGGGAGCCGGTACACCAAAACTTCCTTTATCATCTTTCAAACTCAGGAACAGATCGCTGAATTTTTCACCCGTCCATCCATAAATATTATTACCCGCGGCATCTGAACGGTCGGAGGTAAATACCAATCCGCTTTTTCCGAAAAAAACCGGTGCATAGTCATAAGCCGGAGAATTCAATGCTTCCACATTCGTAATCGTGGTTCCGGAAGCAGCAGTTTTCCATTGCTGTGCGAGGTTACACGCTTCCACTTCACTGCGTGCCTGGTCATCGAACGGTGATTCTTTTAAATACTCCGTGAAGGTAGCGGATGCCTCTGCATACTGCTCATTGCTTTTCTGCATCTGGCCATACAGATATTGCGATCGCGGATCATCATTCAATGTAAAAGCGGTCTTATACCATTTTTCGGCAGCTTCGGTTTCGCTGTTTAACCGGTAACATTCTGCAATCATAAATGCCTTCTTCGCTTTGAGGGAAGGCTCACTTTCTTTATTGAATTCGCTTTGAAGCAATTCAGCCGCAAGTGTATATTGCTTTTCTGCAAAAAGTGTATCACCTGTTTTTACTTGCTTGGTGATGAGGCAGGAAGAAAAAAGAAACAGCAGGGTGAACAACGGAAACAGAAATCGTTTGATCTTTTTCATCTTGTCATGATTGAAGCAAATTTATTGGAAAACAGGCAGTAAACGAAAAAAGGTTAAACAACGTGTGTGAAGACTCCAGCTCGCGTTCGTTTGCATGCAGGCAAATGAGGCAGGCGAACGAGTGCGCATTTATTCTTCCGGTTTAATTCAAATTTTCATTTTCTCGTTATCCCCGGTTTGTCCGGATTTATTTCAAATCCGGACTGCATGAGAAGAAGATTTTTAATCCTCTGAATACGAAATCTTTTACCATACTGAACAGATAGGGTTGCTAACCCGGCCATCATTTGCTTAAGGATATATTACTGCCGATTCCACTCTAATTCACTTCATGGATCAAAAGTCACCGTAACTCAACAAACCACCATTACTTCCTTATATTTGCCGCGCAAATTTTAGTTTTATGGCAATGAGAAAAATTCCTTTCCGCCAGGCATTGCGCGAAGCAATGGTGGAAGAAATGCGGCTTGACGAACGCGTATTCCTGATGGGTGAAGAAGTGGCTGAATACAATGGCGCCTATAAAGTGAGCCAGGGCATGCTCGATGAATTCGGGCCGAAGCGCGTGATTGATACACCTATTGCTGAGCTTGGTTTTGCCGGCATTGGTGTAGGGGCGGCTATGAATGGAACACGTCCGGTGATTGAATTTATGACCTGGAATTTTGCCGTGCTGGCCTTCGATCAGATCGTGAATTCTGCCGCAAAAATGCTGTCGATGTCAGCCGGTCAGTTTAATATTCCGATTGTGTTTCGTGGACCTTCTGCCGCAGCCGGTCAATTGGGCGCGCAGCATTCGCAAAGTTTCGAAAACTGGATGGCAAATGTTCCGGGATTAAAAGTGGTTTCTGTTTCCAATCCGTATGATGCAAAAGGTCTTTTAAAAACCGCAATCCGCGACAATGATCCGGTTTGTTTTTTTGAATCAGAAGTAATGTATGGTGACGTGGGTGAAGTGCCGGAAGAAGAATATTTGATTCCGATTGGAAAAGCTGATGTGAAACGTGAGGGAACGGATGTCACCATCATTTCTTACAATAAGATGATGAAAGTTGCTTTTGCCGCCGCCGATGAATTGGCAAAAGATGGTGTTTCCGCTGAAGTGATTGACCTGAGAACAATCCGGCCATTAGATATTCCGACCATCATTTCTTCCGTCAAAAAAACCAACAGGTTGGTAATTCTCGAAGAAGCCTGGCCTTACGGTTCGGTTACTTCGGAAGTTACTTTCCAGGTACAGAAACATGCTTTCGATTATCTTGATGCACCGATTAAAAGAGTAACAACACTGGATACATCCATCGCCTATGCGCCTACATTGGTGCAGGCCTTTATGCCGGATCCTGAAAAAGTGATAAGAGCAGTAAAGGAAACGCTGTACCTGGTTTAGTTGCAGAAGTGATCATACTGAGTAATTGGGAACCGGGTTAGTCTTTGTTATAGGAAGACAGGTAAACCAATTACCGGAAATGCAATAGTATTTTGCGATAGCCGCCTCAGCCAATTGGTTTGCCGGTTTATTCTTCATGATCTCATGCAACAATAGCTATTTTCTGAAAACTTCAGCACAAACATCGTTTTACCATTGAATCCACAAGCAGAAATAAAAGATGAACTGGAACCGCCTTCAGTGGAAGAAATACTGATTGAGACGGAAGAAGAAGATGGTGCTTATGAGCATTATAGGGTATCCGTTGACAAAGGACAATCACCGCTGCGTATAGATAAATTTCTCTTCAACAGGATTGAAGCAATCAGCCGTAGCAAAATACAGCATGCCGCCGAAGAAGGAATGATTCTCGTAAACGGAGTTGCCGTAAAATCCAATTACAAAGTAAAACCGCTTGACCTTATAACGGTTATGTTGCCGGAACCGAAGATGGAGCATGACCTGTTGCCTGAAAATATTCCATTGGATATCGTCTATGAGGACAATGATGTAGTATTAATCAATAAACCTCCCGGACTTGTTGTTCATCCTGGTGTGGGGAATTATACCGGCACCATGGTGAATGCTTTGATATATCACTTTCAGCAATTGCCTGTTTCACCCGGAGAGAAAAATAAAGACCGTCCGGGATTAGTTCACCGCATTGATAAAAATACCAGTGGCATTTTAGTCGTGGCGAAGAATGAATTTGCCATGAATTTTTTAGCGAGGCAGTTTGCAGACCATTCCCTGAAGCGAACTTACCAGGCATTGGTTTGGGGCGACTTCAAGGAAGACGAAGGTACTATCACCGGTAATGTGGGGCGGAGTTTGAAAAACAGGAAGATGATGGATGTGTTTCCGGATGCTGATTATGGAAAAGAAGCGATCACACATTATAAAGTATTGGAGCGATTGGGTTACGTAACGCTGATTGAATGCAGGCTGGAAACCGGCCGAACGCATCAGATTCGGGTGCACATGAAATATGCAGGACATCCTGTTTTTAATGATGAAACGTATGGAGGAAACAGGATTGTAAAAGGAACAGTCTATACCAAATACAAACAGTTTGTGGAGAATTGTTTTGAAATAATTCCCCGGCACGCATTGCATGCAAAATCACTCGGATTTATTCATCCCTCCACAAGAAAGGAAACTTACTTCGACTCAGCACTACCGGAAGACCTGCAGCAGGTGCTGGAAAAATGGAGAAAATATGTGAAGGTGAAAGGGTAAGTAATGTGCCAATATGGAAGGCTTTCCTGCAATAAATATTTTATAGCCTGATTCCTTTCTGCTGCAGCATGTCTTTATACTGCTGCACTTTTTCACTGTCGTTCCAGCTTTTAAATATCAGGATTAAATTTTGCCGGGCACTTGCATAATCCGGATGCTGTACCAATACCTGAATGCACAGTGTTGCTGCTTCTTCATATCTTTTTTGCATGGCCAGTATCACGCAAAGATCATTCTGCGCATCAAGGTAATCCGGTTGCAGCGATAAAGATTTCCTGATCAGGCTTTCTGCTTCCGGCAATTTTTTCTGATCCAGCTGCAACAATGCAAGATTGTAATAGGTGACCGCGCTGGCAGGATTGATCTTTAATTCTTCCCGGAATAATAATTCCGCTTTTTGCGGGTTGCCATTGTTCATGTAAATACGGCCCAGGTTATTACGGACATCTTTTAAGTTCGGATTGAGCTGCATTGCCATCAGGTATGCTTTCTCTGCATCCGGTGTTTTCCCCGAAGTGTAATAGCTTGTGCCCAATCCTCTGTAGGCAAAGGACGCATTCGGTGATGTTGCAACTGCACGCGACCAGTAACTCAATTCGTTCTGATAATTTTTGCAATTGATAAAGGTGAGCGCAGAAAATAAAATAAGAATTGCCGCTGCAGAAATTTTTGTGTAGGGTGAAGACCAATTGATTTTTTTTATGAAGTCAGTTTCAACCCACAGCAGCAAAAATCCGATAAATGGAAAATAAAGACGATGTTCGAGGAAAACCGATTCATATTCATCCGTTGTACGTAAAATGGCTGGTAATAAGAAAATCAGCCACCACGAAACCGCCAACAGGAGATAGTTAAACCTGATCAATTTTGATACATATAGAAGATATCCAGTCAAGGCAATCGTGATGATTCCAAATAAGTATGATGTGTTTTGTAATACCGGGAACGTAGAGAGTTCAAAAGGTAATAGCATTTTTCCCGTGTATTGAATGATAGCAGGAAGATTACCGATAAAATTTACGAGCGTGAAACGCAATGGCAATCCGATGGAAGACCCTGCTACAACCTGGCGCAAAAACAGGAAGGATGCAATCAATATAAACCAGGAGACGAAAAGTTTTTTCGTGCCGGGAATTTTTTCTCTGACGGGAAGCAGTTCACTTGTTGTGTTACGCAGAAAGATGTTAACGCTGATGGCAAACAGCACAGGCAAGAGTACGGCCGTTTCCTTGGTAAGTAAGGCAAGCGAAAAGAAAAACAAATGCAGCAGAAATGAACGAGACTTCCTTTGCTCAATGTATTCAGCGAGGAAAAGCAATGAAGTCAGCGACAGAATGGTAAGAAGTGAATCGTTCCTGCCTGGAATCCAGGCAACGGCCTGCGCCAGGGCCGGATGTGCAATCAGCATCAGTGAGCCGGCCAGGGAAAGCTTCCGGTCAAACTTGAATTTCTTCATCATTGCATACACAAGGCAACCGGCCAGTGCATGAAGCATGATATTGACCAGGTGAAAAGCTGCGGGAGATGTTCCGCCAGCCAGGATGTTCAGGTAAAAGGATAAGGTAAGCACCGGGCGGTAATAACTGTCAGTGCCTTTTTCTGCGGATCCGAAAACGTTTTGAGCAAAAATTTCATAAAAGGCATGGTGACCTTTAATGAATGTTTGCATAAAGTCTATCAGTGTTGCATCATCGTAGTAGGTGAGCTGGTAACTGAGCGTTGGAATGTATAGTATAAAGGCGAGACAGGTGATTATTGCAAAGTGAAACCGGCTGTTGTCCCATAGCGGTTTTTCGGCCTTTTGCATTGCCGGTGTTTTTTGCCTTTGATCTTGTTGTTTTTTCATTTCACGGCATTCCGCATGAAAGGTATAAACTGTTTTCATGGTAATGTCAGTGAATCAGCCAATTTCTGAAAGCTCAAGCCATCGCATACTTTTTTTATCAATGGATTGCAGTACCTCCGTCATTTCGAGCGATAATTTCTGAAGATCAGTAAAGGAAAGGTTTGTCACCTGCATCGCTGAGGTCAGTTCATTTTTTCGCTTTTCCAGTTCAGCGATTTCCTTTTCCAACGATTCAAACTCACGTTGTTCTTTATAGCTGAGTTTGATTTTTGCTTTTCCGGGGCTTTTTGTTTCAGATGTTACAGGCTTTTCAGGTTTCATTTCTTTCTCACTTTCCTTCTGCTCATCTTTCCATAACAGATACTCCGAATAAGTTCCCGGAAAATCAATTACTACACCATTGCCTTCAAACACGAGCAGGTGATCGGTGATCTTTTTCATAAAATGCCGGTCATGCGAAACTACCACAAGGCAACCAGGGTATTCTTCCAGGAAATCTTCAAGCACATTTTGAGTGATGATGTCGAGGTCGTTAGTTGGCTCATCAAGGATGAGGAAATTGGGATTCTTCATGAGCACGGTAAGGAGGTAAAGCCGGCGCTTTTCACCACCACTCAGTTTCGATACATAATCGTATTGCTTGTTACGGTCGAATAGAAAACGTTCCAGCAATTGTGCGGCAGACAAAGTCTTACCCTTTTCAAGTGTTATATAATCTGCTATTTCACGCACCACTTCAATCACTCTTTGATCATCTCTGATCTTCATCCCTTTTTGGGTATAATATCCAAACTGGACGGTTTCGCCGATAACGATTTTTCCGCTGTCCGGTTTCTCCTGCCCTGTAATGAGGTTAAGAAATGTTGTTTTGCCGATGCCGTTTCTTCCGGCTATACCAAGCCTTTCCCTGGGCCTGAACTTGTAGCTGAAGTCGGATAGAATGTTAAGCTGTTCAAATTTTTTATGTACATGGTGAAACTCCGCGATCTTGCCGCCAAGTCGTGTTATCTTAATTTCAGCCTTTACTTCCTTCTCCCGTAAATCCCTGGAAGCTTCCTCTTTTATTTCATAAAAGGCATCAATCCTTGATTTGGCTTTGACGGTGCGTGCTTTAGGCTGGCGGCGCATCCATTCAAGCTCTTTGCGCAAGAGGTTTCTTGCTTTATCAACGGTAAGCGCATCGTTTGCTTTCCGTTCTGCTTTTCTCTCGACATAATATTCGTAGTTGCCGTTGTAATTATAAATTCTGCCATCATCGAGTTCGATTACTTCATTGCATACGTTATCAAGAAAATCACGGTCATGCGTTACGATAAGAATTGTATCATAGTTTTTCTTTAGAAATTCTTCCAGCCACTCAATCATATCAAGGTCGAGGTGATTAGTGGGCTCATCGAGGATCAGAAATTCCGGTTCATGCAGCAGCACGCTTGCAAGGCCAACACGTTTTTTCTGTCCTCCGCTTAACGTGCCGATTTTCCGGCTGACTTCGCCCACACTTAATTTGCCGAGTATCTGTTGTGCTTTTGATTCAAAGTCCCATGCCTGCAACAGGTCCATTTGTTCCATGGCCGCCTGCATCTTACTGGCATCTGCATTTTCCAGTATACACTGTTCATATTCCCTGACAGCTTTCACAACAGGATTGTCGGCATCAAAAATTGTTTCGATGATGGATTTGTTATCGTCGAGTAATGCCTCCTGTTCCAGGAAACCAACCTGGAGGTTTTTACGAAGCAACACTGATCCGGCATCCGGCGGCTCGAGCCCTGCAATGATATGCAGGAGTGAAGTTTTGCCATAACCGTTTTTGGCGACCAGCGCAATGCGCTGTCCTTTGTTGATGCTGATGGTAATGTCGCTGAACAGCTCTTTCTCGCCAAATGATTTGGCGATGTTTTCAGCGTATAGATAATTCATGGAGCCGGTAAAGATAACCTGTAAGTTGATAAGTGCAGCTTACGGTTGACTGTGGAGCCGGATATTCAGTTCCTTTATACTGGTAAGGAGGAAATGAATATCCGGTTATTTGGTTAAATGCCTGATACCTGATATGAGGCACCTAAAGCTGAAAGATGCAATACGCCAGTAAGTTTAGGGAATCAATAAGGTTTATTTTTATATACCTCTGTCTGTTTAAAATCTTCCGATACAATCTCTGATTTCTTCCCGAGGTAAGTCCATATTATGGCATTGGTATTCTGATCCATCACACGATTGAGATCCTTGAGCGTGGTACTGTTAACGCGTTCCACGAATTCGTCATACATTTTCCAGTTACCGCGAACAGTCCACAGTCCAAGTGCCTGCGACTGTGCATCCGATGTTTCCAGGCCCATGAGGTAACGGGTAAGGAAGCCTTCTTTTTTATTCTCCAACTCTTCGGCTTTAAATCCGTCACGCTTGATATCATTCAGCAGATCAACCATCACGAGGATGGATTTCTTGGGAGAGTCGGTGGAGATATATATCTGGCTGTACGGGCTGGTGATTGCATTGGAGTTAATGAATGCGGCAGGAGCATACGACAGACTGCGTTTGGTTCTTAACTCCACAAAAAAGCGGTCATACATGATAGCCATTGCCATCATCATCGGGATTCCGTCGGGGCTGGCTAAGGGAGCTGAAGACATAATGCCACACAGGTAATTGGTGGCTATATTGCGGTCTACAATATTCTCGGCGCCTTTTGTTATGACGAATCGTGGCTCAGATTTGGCACTGGTGCCTCCCGGTAGTTTTGAGAGTGTTGCTTTCACTTTGGCTATGATATCTGCTTCCGGCAGGTTTCCCACAACAACCAGGAAACAACGTGCTTTGCCGATCGTGCTTTTATAGTATGCTTTAGTACTTTCGGCAGTCAGCTTACTGAGCGATTCGGATGTTCCATCCGGGTCTTTTTCATAGTTTTTGCCTTTGAAAGCAAATCCGTCTGCGAGGCGCTGGAGAGCCGCATCCGGATCTTCTTCCTGCTGCTTGGCATTGCTGACCATCTGATCTTTAATGAGATCAAATTCATTTTGATTAAATGAAGGATTCAGGATAGCATCGGCAAACAGATCCCATGATTTATCCCAGAAAGGTTTGATGCATGTCATACTCATTTGGCTGTAGTCGAGGGATGCGGTATAGCCAAAGTTGGTGCCTATTTTTTCCGCTTCGGTTTTGAATACATTTTTGCTTTTTGAAAGTGTCCCACAGTTTAATGCAGCATTTAATGCAGCCGATTCGATGCCTTGCTTCTCCAACGTGTAATTAGCAGTTCCTCCCTGAATAAAAAGGCGGGCACTGATGACATCCTTGGAGGTAGGCTTGATGATGACACGCAAGCCATCGACATTTATTTCTTTGATTCCGCTGCTGGCCCAGGCAGTAAAAGTGGTCATAAGCAGGCCGATAACGAAAGCAATATTGATTTTTGAGAAAATTTTATTCATGATTTCAGAATTTTGTAGCGGAGTGGATTATTGAAACAATTGATCGTAAGAAGTGATGCCGAGCATTTTTTGCATCGCGCTTGACATCAGAATACCTGAAACTTTCGGTTTGTTTTTGATGTACTTGCGTACATAGTCCTGGATATCCTGGCGTGTTACTTTCTTCAGATTGTCAGTGTAAGTTGTGTAGTAGTCGATATTTGCAGAACCCCACCAGAAAGTTACCGTGTGAACATATGCGGATGTCTTCTCCTTCTCATAAGTTTGGCTGATGATAAGCTGATTAATTGCCGTTTGCAACTGTTCATCGGTAAAGTAATTGTCGCTGTCCCACAGGTTTATTTGTTCTTCCACCTTTTTCATGCACTCTTTCAGATGCTGTGGATTAGGAACAAAAAATAATTGTATCGGGCCGGTGTATTTGCAGGTTTGATAGCCGAACTGAACCTGGTAGGCTAATCCGCTGTCAACCAGTTCCTGCTGAAATTTGGAAGATGATTGCGAGAGGATAAATGAAAATACATCTGCAGAATAGGTGGCTTTAACATCATTGCGTGTATCAGGCCCATGCCAGCCCTGAATCACGAAAGGCACCCTTGAATTCTCATTAATAGTGATAAAGGACTTATTTTGTTTGATCGGCTCGAACACAGGGATCGGCCATTTCTCGAATGGATCGAATCCGGAAGACTGCCAGTCACCAAACAGATTGTTTACCTTTGTAAATATCACATCATGCTTTACGTCACCGGCGATCACCAGTATTGAATTATTAGGCCAGTAATATTTTGACTGTATTGTCCGCATCTTTTCAGGAGTCGCCGTCAGAATCACATCATGTATACCGATTGGATTTTTGCGTACGTATAATTTCCCCCACATTGCTTTGTTGTAATCCTGAAAAAGCAGGAAGGCGGGATTAGATTCAGCTCTTTGAAATTCACCGTCAACCACCGGATTTTCATTTTTCATTTCCTGTTCAAGAAACAAAGGGTAGCGGATCGCGCTGTTCATAAATTTGAGACCTTCATCAAGATTGCCCACGGGCAGCGTGAAAAAGTAGTTAACCCGTTCTTCTGAAGTTGTTCCATTGAAAGAAATACCCAGTTCCTGAACCCTTTTAAGATAAGCTTCCTGCGAAGGGATGTCCTTATTTGCTTTAAAAAACATATGCTCATACAAGTGGGAGAGCCCGTTAAAAGCTGAATCCTCCGTATATGAACCGTTGTGCACTGCAATTTCTATAGTAGCCAGTGGCACACTGTTGTCTTCTATAACCAGCACCTGTAACCCATTGCTGAGACGCTGCAGGTAGAAATTGGAGGGGAGATGTTCCTGAGCAGCGGCCATGGTTGTCCACGATATCAGCAGCAGGAATAGGTAGATTAATTTCTTCATAATTGAAATGGAGGTTGAAATGAATTGCAAAAGTAGCAACAATATTATTCCGCTGAAGAAGATTGGTCGAAAGAATTGAATTATTGGTCGAATGCTGAAGCATGCCATGGTTTTTTGTTTTGAACTGGCATTAATGCGCATGTTGCATCAGGTTAAGATGGATAAAGTTGACTGAGAAAAAAATGCTCAATTCGCTTAGATATGATAATGAGATCAGCAGTTTTTTGATTGCCTCGCTGCGGTTAAAAATGAAATGATTGTTTGTTACCTTTGATAAATTTTCTTTTGAAAAAGGTATTGATAATAACATATTACTGGCCTCCGAGTGGTGGCGCAGGTGTTCAGCGATGGTTGAAGATGTCGAAATACCTTCCGGAATTGGGGTGGGATCCTGTCATTTATACCGCCCTTAATGCTGAATATCCGGTTATAGACAAGTCTTTGGAAAAAGATGTGCTGCCTGGCATAAAAGTGATTCGCCGGCCGATATGGGAACCCTATAGCTGGTATAAAAGATTTACCGGGCAGAAACAGGAAGAAAAAGTGTATTCGGGTTTTTTAACCGAGGAGCAGCCCAAGTCATTAACACAAGAATTGAGCATCTGGATTCGTGGTAACTTCTTCATACCGGATGCAAGGTGCTTTTGGATTAAGCCATCGGTTAAATTTCTCTTGCATGAACTTAGCAAGAATCCCGTTGATGCCATTATCTCTACCGGCACGCCGCACAGCACGCACCTGATTGCTATGGCACTGAAGGAGAAACTGAATATTCCATGGCTTGCTGATTTTCGGGATCCATGGACTAACATTGATTTTTACGATCAGCTGAAATTAACCAGATGGGCTGATGCAAAGCATCATCGATTGGAAAAGGAAGTGCTGACAAAGGCAGATGCAGTAACCACCGTGAGTTGGCATTGGGCTGAGGAATTGGGAAAGATAGGGAACCGGAAGGTGGAAGTAATTACGAATGGTTTTGATGAAGATGATTATCAGGGGGCTGCTGTTGAAGTGGATAAGAAGTTTTCCATCAGTCATATTGGACTCTTAAGTGCCGACAGGACGATGACAGCATTTTGGAAGGCGCTTCAGCAATTGTGTGATGAAAATCCGGCCTTTAAGGAAGACCTGGTTATAAGGTTGGTTGGGAAGGTTGATTTTGAGGTATTCAGCGAAATGGAGCGCTTTGGTTTGATGCCGCATCTTGAGTATCTCAGATATGTGCCGCATGAAGAAGCAATAAAGTTGCAGCGGAAGTCGGCCGTCCTGTTATTGGTATTGAATAATGTCCCTAATGTATTGGGCCACATTCCGGGAAAACTTTTTGAATATCTTGCAGCAGGCAGGCCGATCTTAGGCATAGGAAATGATGATGGCGATGCGGCAAAGATTGTAGGAGAAACAGGAAGGGGTGTGTTTTGTGGGTTTTCAGATACAGAGCAATTGAAAGCCGAGATTCTAGTTTTATACAATTTTAAAATGACAATGCCCAAAGGATTTGATACGCTTAGCTTAACTCAATATTCAAGAAAACAATTGGCATTTAAAATAATAAAATATATTGAAGAAAACAATTCTTAATATACTTAAAAATGCGATTACATTAATCAGATTCAATGTATGATCAGTATTCTTATTGTAACATACGGTAATAGATGGACAATGTTGAAAACGGTCATATTAAGCTTGATAGATCTCGATCCTTTGGTGCAAATAGTTATTGTTGACAATGGAACAAATTATGATTTAGAAAAATTAATAAGTAATATAAGTATTAAAAATAAAATAAATATTCTAAGGTTAGAAAAGAATATGGGATCTGCATACGGATTTAAGTTTGGATTAGAGTATATTATGTATAATAAAAATACAGAATTTGTTTGGATGCTTGACGATGACAACAAACCTGTTGACAATTGTTTAGATCATATTTTACATTATTGGTATGCTATTAAATCAATTAGCAAAAACGAGATGCATGCGATACTACCTTTAAGAATCAATAGAAAATATTTGGTGAATGTATCAAACGGGGATCCGATTGAATTTAATTTTCCTTCAAAGAATGCTTTTCTAGGATTCAACTTAATTAGATTACCAGCTTATTTTAAGTACAAAATTTCCAAAGCATTTAAAAAGAAAAGCTTACTAAATGCACGTGATGTGGAAATCCCTTTTGCGCCATATGGAGGTTTATTTCTGCACAAAAATTTGATTAATTTGATTGGGCTTCCAGACATTAAATATTTTCTTTATGCTGATGATTTTGAGTATACTAACAGGATAACAAATTCCGGAGGTAGGATTTTTCTTTTGCATCGTTGTAAAATTGTAGATCTCGACTCTGTTTGGTATCGTAATAGAAGATCCACAATTTTGGGTTCAAGATATCTATTGCAGGACAAATTTCGAAGATATTATACAGTAAGAAATAATGTATATTTTGCACATAACTTTTTGTGTTCTTCTAAAATGTTATTTATTTTTAACATGTTTTTGTTTCTGTTCATTATGTTGTTAACCTCAATATTGTTTTTAAAAATAAATACATATAAAGTTTTCTTAAGAGCTGTGAGAGATGGAATGGTGGGTAATTTTCAAAATGACATTGAATAGAATGAAGAGTATATATGGAAGATAATTTTTAAATTCATTATGAGCATATATAAGATTGAAAAGACATCTGAAAGAATGATTCCTGAAAGAGCTAAAGGATTTAGTGAGGAGTTGATGTTAATTAGGCATCTCTTTGTATATGAGCATGTCAAAAATGCCTTAGGGAAGGATTATATGATACTAGACTTGGGATGCGGAGTGGGTTATGGAACCTTTTTATTAGCAAAGAAGGTTAAAAAAATTCTGGGTATTGACATTAGCAGAGAAGCTGTGAGTTATGCGAATCTTAAGTATAGTAGTGCGAATTGTGAGTTTAGAAGTTATGATGGAGTGCATATTGATTGTAAAGATGAGAGTTTTGATGCTATTGTCTCATTTCAGGTTATAGAACATGTTGAAAATGATTATCAATTCATAAGTGAAGTTCATAGAATACTTAAGCCAGGAGGAGCTTTTTATTTGACTACTCCTAATAAATCAATTCGCTTATATCCCAAGCAAAAACCTTGGAATAGATATCATTTACGAGAATATTATTCGCATGAATTGAAAGAATTATTAAAAAGCTCATTTACCAATGTAGCTATTAAGGGAATCTCAGCTTCATTAGAAATAATGGAATACGAATATATGCGTATTCATAAGATCCAGAAAGATTTGAATAGTTGCATGAATTTCATGCCGACTAAACTAAAAAGTATACTAAGCAAAAGTATAAGAGTTTTGGGATTAAAAGACAATATGGGTGATAAATTTTTAGAAAAAAGAGATTTGTTATCAATAGATAATTTTTATCTAATTGATGAAGATTTACATAGAAGTTTAGATTTATACGCAGAGTGCTACAAATCAAAGAATACTGGAGGTATTTAAAAAGGGAAATTTATTATGGGGATAAATAAATTAAAAAAAATATATTATCGGATGTTAGCAGACTCAGTAAAGTATGGTAGCATTTATTTGCCTGCCAGGCATTTGAGATATTGTGGTACAGATTTTTATAATGACGATCATTTTTTTAATAGCGCAATATACGAAGCAAGAAGGTTGATTACTAGAATGGGTGTAACAAACAATTCAAAAGTATTGGATGTCGGCTGTGGCGTTGGAAGATTAGCGATTGGATTATTACATGAACTTCCTAGCATAAAGCAATATTATGGAATAGATGTGAGTCAAAAATCGATCAATTGGTGTAATAAATATTTGCAAACTGCTTCTTTGAATTTTATGTTTATCAAGGTGGATATGCATAATGAATTATATAATATAAATGGATTAGATATGAAAGATGGAATAGTATTACCATTTAGTAATGGTGAGATTGATGTAGTATATTTATATTCTGTATTCTCGCATATGAGATCAGGAGATATTATGAATTATTTACGAGAATTTAAACGTATAATTGCTTCGACTGGCAAAATATTCTTTACTGCATTTGTGGAGGAGAATGTCGAAGATGAACTTGAGAATCCAGAAAATTACATTATGACCTGGAAGATGCCTCTCCATTGCGTTCGTTATGATAGAAGATACTTTGATGAGTTAATTAAGCAAGCTGGTTATAAAATTGATGTTTTTGAATATTCAGTTGAGACAGATGGCCAGTCTGGTTTTTTCATATCATTGAAATAGATTTGTTTAGATTGAAAGGTTTATGTTGTAGCTTGTATTTAATGTTAATTGTATTATTGTTTAATGGATGAAACGGAAATTTAATGGGTTTAATGAGCTTATTCATTCAAACTTCTTCCTCATCGCCGGGCCATGCGTCGTGGAAAGTGAGTCAGTTGTTATGGAAACAGCTGAGCAGTTAGTTCGCATTACTGATCGGCTTGAAATTCCCCTTATTTTTAAGGCATCTTTTAAGAAAGCCAACCGTTCAAAACTTGATTCATTTACAGGAATAGGTGATAAAACCGCATTGAAAATTCTTCAGCATGCCGGTAATGCTTTTAATGTTCCGGTTATTACGGATATCCATGAATCAAGCGATGCAGCTTTGGCGGCAGAATATGTGGATGTGCTGCAAATACCGGCATTTCTTTGTCGTCAAACAGATCTGATCGTTGCAGCTGCCAGAACCGGAAAATTTGTCAATATAAAAAAAGGTCAGTTCCTGGCGCCTGATCAAATGTCTTTTGCTATTCAAAAAATGGTGGAGAGCGGAAATTCAAAAATTATTTTAACGGAAAGAGGTGTATCATTCGGTTACCAGGATTTGATCGTTGACTATCGCAGTATTCCGATCATGCAGCAATTTGGTTACCCTGTTGTGCTTGATTGTACGCATTCATTGCAAAAACCGAATCAGGCATCAGGAGTGACCGGTGGTAATCCTCAGATGATTGAAACAATTGCAAAGGCAGGAATAGCCACAGGCGTCGATGGACTGTTTATTGAAACACATCCAAACCCATCTGTCGCCAAATCTGATGGCGCGAACATGCTTCCGCTTAAGGAGATGGAAAATTTACTTGAAAAGCTGGTGCGCATCAGAAAGGCAATAGTATAGGCTGCATCCGCAGTCAAATGAATCAGCTGAAACTGTAAGCAAAATTTGGAAATCATATATAAAAGCATAATCTTGCTTCTTTCATTCCTTAACTTAAAAACCCTTAGCATGAAGAAACTCTTATTGATTGCATCATTTGCCGTTATTGGATTAACCAGTTGCAAGAAGGATTACAATTGTACCTGTAATATTCTTGGACAAACAACTGTAATTCCATTTGAGAATACATCGAAAGATGATGCACAAACCGCATGTGATGCTGAAAATGCTGCGGCACAATTGGTTGGTGGAACCTGCACGTTAGATTAACTCATTCACCCAACTTAATAAAGGGCATTCATCGATGCCCTTTTTTTATGAAAATTCTTGGTTATTTCCCGCAAGGGCTGCGTGCCGCGATTGGTTTGATCCTGCTTTGCTCAGGAATTCTTAAGCTGTTTCCTATTGAGCCATTCGAGTTGAATTTCATTGATATGGGAATCGCAAACTGGTATACGGCTCCATTTATTGCCAGGCTACTTGTAGCATTAGAGCTCTTTCTCGGCCTGCTTTTAATATTTGGATTCTATTTGAAGAGGTTTACACTGAACGCGACATTAATTACTTTGATTTTTTTTACTGCTTATTTGATGCTGCAATTACTGCTGGAGGGTAACAATGGAAATTGCGGGTGCTTTGGCACTTATCTTCAGATGACACCACTGGAATCAATTATTAAGAATGGTATCCTCATTTCAGGTGTGTTGTTTTTGAAGTACTTTCATCCTGATCCTGTTGTGCAGCCATGGAAATGGCTGTTACCTGTTTTGTTGACGCTATCTCTCGTGCTGCCGTTTATCCTGAATCCGGTTGACTTGCTGGCTGCTGAATCGCGATTACCGCAGCAAGTTAATTTCCCTTTAGATGCCAGCGTAATGAAGGGTGATGCTTTAGCGGAAGGTGACAGCCTTCAACCCGGTGAAGGAAAGCATATCATAGCTTTTTTCAGCATGACATGCGTGCACTGTAAATCTGCAGCATTTAAGTTGCATGTCATGAAAAAGCGACATCCTGAAATTCCATTTTTTATGGTTTTGAACGGAAAGCAGAAAAATCTTAATCAATTTTTTGAAGAGACGAAGTCAGGAAATATTCCCTATATGATATTGTTAGGAGAGCCATTTGCTAAAATCACCGGTGGTAATGTGCCAACTATTTATTGGGTGGAGAATGGATTTGTTACCAGAAAGAGCCTTTACATCAGTCTCGAAGAACAGGAGATTCTTAACTGGTTACAAACTCCTTAATAGCCGGTGACGGTAAATTCAGTGCGCCGGTTTTCACTCCTGCCCGATTCTGTTTCATTGCCTCGCACCGGTTTGGTTTCCCCATATCCCTTATAGGAGAGCCGGGTTGCAGCTATTCCACTGCTGATTAGATATTCATAGACTGTTCTGGCCCTGTTTTCTGATAATGACTGATTATATGCTGCGGACCCGTTATTGTCAGTATGTCCGCTTATCTGAATTTTCAGCGTTGGATTTTGTTTCATCAGATCATTGAGTTTGCTTAACTCAACTTTTGATTCTTCCTTCAAAACATAAGAATCACTCTCAAAAAAAATATTTTTCAGCACAACAGTACCACCCTTCTGTATAGGCTGTAATGGCACATTGAACCGGAACGGCTCTTCGCTGATATAATCCTTTAGCGGCAAGTTCTCCGAAAAGAATAAATAACCTTTAGCTGAAACGTTCAGTGCATAATTCGCTCCCGTGGGGACACTCACCAGGTAATTGCCTGTTTGGGAATCAGATGTTGCCTCGCCGGTGATTTCGCCGCTCTTGAGTTCTATTAGCTGAAGATCAGCGGCGACCGCTGACCCGGTTTCTGAATCGGTTACATTACCTGTTAAGTATGTAACGGGGTTGGGACGTGCCGCATTATAAAGATTGAAAAAATACAGATCCATATCACGTCCGGTCTTAAAACGATCTGAAGCGAAATAAGCGTGCTTTCCATCTAAAGAAACAATAAAACTGTTTTCAGCATTTTTGGTATTAATCGGATAGCCGAGGTTTACAGGCATACCCCAGCGACCATCATCATTTTTTCGTGAAAAAAAAATATCATCTTTTCCCATCCCGGGATGCCCGGATGAGGAGAAGTAAAGTGTTTTCCCGTCAGGGTGGATAAAAGGTGTCTTTTCATCGAAGGATGTATTTACGGAATCACCTGCGTTCTGTGGCACAGACCATCGTCCATTCTTATCTTTTACTGAATACCAGATATCACTACCGCCTTTTCCTCCCTGCCGTGTGCTGACGAAATACAATGTTTTTCCATCTGCCGCAATGCTGGGTTGCGTTTCCCACGCATTGCTGCAGACCGGAGCACCAACATTTTCAGGTACGCTCCATTCATCACCACGCTTTTGTGTGAAATAGATATCACAACTCCCATAGCCATTTGGCTTATCACAAACAACAAAATAAATGATGTTTCCATCCGGTGTGATGGATTGTGCACCTTCATTATATGCTGTATTAATTTCCGTCAGGGGAGTGGCATGACTCCATTGTTCGCTGACCATATGACTCTCAAAAAAATCTTCATTGGAGCTTCTGCCATTGCCTGGCCTCCGGGTAAATATGATTGTCTTTTCATCACCTGTTAGTGAAGGCAGATATTCCGGTGCATCAGTATTAATCGCATCGCCCAAAGTTTCCGGATTAAAAGGAACCGGGTGTGCTATTGCAACAACTGCAAATTCAGCATTGGCGATATATTGTTTTGCAAGCAATTCACGGCTTTTAGAGATGTCGGTGAAGGTGAGATATTGCTTACTGGCACTTATACATTCTTCATAGTTGTCGAGGTTCCAGTTACTCTCAGCCAGGAAGAAGTAGCATTTTGATGAATAGTTGATATCAAGGGCAGTCACCCTTTCCAATGTCGTCTTTGCCTGTTGGTAATTTCCTTCTTCCTTGTATAATTCACCTAACAGCAGCCATCCATCAATAAAATTTTCATCGGTTTTTGTGAGGAGGTCGAGTTGCTGAATGGCGCCGGCATAGTTTTCCGACATAATCATCTTTTGTGCGTCATCATATGCATGTAACGTTTTCTTTGATGCATTCTTAACGGTCGTATACTGCTGTGCATTGGTTGCTTCCGATATTATGAAAAATGATATGAATAAATAAATCAGATTTTTCATGAGAGGAAAATTAGCGAAGCGATTATTGGTTAAGCATGCAATTAAGGAATATTGAGGTACTTGTGGATTTGAAGTGAAATATTCCACTTAGGATTTTCTTTCACATATTCCGTGATTAGCGGCAACATGGTTTTTTCTTTGCTCCATTCGGGTTGCAGGAAAAGCATGCATTTGTCTGTTACCTTATCGCTGAAAGATTCCGCCCACTTAAAATCCGACTGATTGTATACTATTACTTTAAGCTCATCAGCCAATGTCATTATTTCCGGTACGGGTGCCTTGAATTTCTTGGGAGAGACACAAATCCAGTCCCATGACCCTGTGACTGGATAAGCCCCGGAAGTCTCCAGGTGTGTCTTTTTATTGAATGAATGCAGTGATCTTGTCAGGTTTGTGAGATCATGCATTAATGGCTCACCACCTGTTATTACACATATATCAGACGGGTATTGACTGCAGTCCGAAGCTATTTTTTCAACACTTATCAAATTGTGATTGGCAGCATCCCATGATTCCTTAACATCACACCAAAAACAACCTACATCACATCCGGCCAGCCTTATGAAACCGGCAGCTTTGCCCTGATGATATCCTTCTCCCTGAATGGTATAAAATTGCTCCATAACAGGAAGTGATTCAATAATAGTAACTATGCTTGGAGGATTCATGCTATATGGTGTGTAAACTGAGTAGGCAGCTCTTCAAAATTTTCAGCTTTGATAAGGCTTTGCCTGGGTCAATTTGAGTGGTATCAGTTCAGTTATTTTTTGATTGTACGGCATGCAGTGTATTCATCAATAATGCCGCTATGGTAAGTGGACCAACTCCACCTGGTACAGGCGTAATGAAGCTGCATTTAGGTGCTACAGTGTCAAAATCAACATCGCCTTTCAACCGGAAGCCGGATTTTCTTGAGCTGTCCTCCACACGATTTATCCCGACATCTATCACAACCGCACCTTCTTTCACCCAATCTGCTTTAATGAAATCAGGACGGCCGATTGCGGCGATCAACAGGTCGGCTTGCCGGCAGATTTCCGGCAGGTTTAATGTTTTGCTGTGTGCAAGGGTAACCGTACAGTTCCCCGGATTGGTATTACGTGAAAGCAAAATACTCACCGGTGTGCCAACAATATTACTTCTTCCGACAACGACACAGTTCTTACCCCTGGTCTCAATTTTAAATCGCTCCAGTAAAAGCAGAATGCCATAAGGAGTTGCCGGCAAATGCGCAGGAAGTCCTTTTACCATCCTGCCAATGTTGACTGGATGAAAACCATCTACATCTTTCAACGGTGAGATTGAATCCGTAATTTTTTCTTCATTCACATGTTCAGGAAGCGGTAGCTGAACAAGGATGCCATCCACATCATCATCATTGTTTAAAGTTTGCACTGCGCTGATCAATTCGCTTTCAGCAACATTGCTGTTAAATCGTACAAGCGTGGATTTAAAGCCAACGATTTTACATGCCTTTATTTTTGAATTGACGTAAGTCTGGCTTGCCGGGTTATCACCAACCAAAACTGCGGCGAGGTGTGGAGTTTTTTTGCCCTCTTTTTTGAATTGCTCTACTGCTGCGGCAATTTCTTCCTGGAGCTGTATGCTAAGTTGCTTTCCGTCTAATATCTGCATGTGTTCTTCAATTTGATAGAACTTTCAGCCAGAGAAAAAATATGAAAAGGCGCCTTTTTCAGTTTCTCTGATGATTAATCTTCCAGCTTCAGTACAGCCAGGAATGCAGATTGCGGTACTTCTACATTTCCAATCTGCCGCATGCGCTTTTTACCTTTTTTCTGCTTTTCCAGCAGCTTCCTTTTCCGGCTGATATCACCGCCATAACATTTTGCAATTACATCTTTTCGCAGCGCTGAAATGGTTTCCCGTGCAATAATTTTCTGGCCAATGGCAGCCTGTATAGCGATCACAAATTGCTGCCGTGGTAACAGTTCTTTTAATTTTTCACAAATTCTTCGTCCGAAATCGTATGCACGGTCTTTATGTATTAATGCAGATAAGGCATCCACATTTTCGCTGTTCAGTTTAATGTCCAGTTTCACAAGATCGCCGGGACGGTAACCAATAGGATGATAATCGAATGAGGCGTATCCTTTTGAGATTGATTTAAGCTTGTCATAGAAATCAAATACGATTTCGGCGAGTGGCATTTCAAATGATACTTCCACGCGCGTAGGAGTGAGGTAAGCCTGATTCTTGAGAATGCCTCTTTTGCCTATGCACAGTGACAGGATTGCGCCGAGGTATTCCGGCTTAGTAATCACCTGAGCCTTGATATATGGTTCTTCAACACGTTCCAGCTTTGTTGGTTCATCAAGATCGCTGGGGTTATTGACGATTTTCATCTTTCCATCCGTTGTATAAGAATGATAGGAAACATTGGGGACGGTCGTAATGACCGGCATATCAAATTCACGATCAAGCCGCTCCTGGATTATTTCAAGATGCAACATGCCAAGAAAACCACACCGGAATCCAAAGCCCAGTGCAGCAGATGATTCTGGTTCAAAAGTCAGCGAAGCATCATTCAGCCGCAGTTTTTCCATAGAATCCCGTAGCTCTTCATAGTCGTCAGTGTCTACCGGATAGACACCGGCAAAAACCATTGGTTTCACCTCTTCGAAACCATGAATAGAGTCTGCACACGGTTTGTTACGCAGTGTAAGCGTATCACCAACTTTTACTTCACTGGCATCTTTGATGCCGGTAATGATGTAACCAACATCGCCGGTGCTGATCACTTCACGTGGTGATCGTTCTAACAGCAGCACACCGATTTCTTCCGCTTCATATTCACTTCCCGTATTAAAAAATTTAACCTTGTCATTTTTTCTTAACTCGCCATTGAAGATCCTGAAGTAAACTATTACACCGCGATAGGAATTAAAAACCGAGTCAAAGACGAGTGCCTGCAGTGGTGCATCGGGGTTGCCTTTAGGAGCTGGAATTCTCTTCACAATGTTTTCAAGCACTTCATCGATTCCAAGGCCGGTTTTACCACTTGCCAGCAGAATATCTTCTCGTTTGCAGCCTACCAAATCAATTATCTGATCGCATGTTTCTTCGATCATGGCACCGGCCATGTCAATTTTATTAACTATTGGAATGATTTCAAGATTACTTTCAATAGCGAGGTAAAGATTGGAAATTGTTTGTGCCTGAATACCCTGAGATGCATCCACTAATAACAACGCTCCTTCGCAGGAAGCAATAGCTCTTGATACTTCGTAGCTGAAATCGACATGGCCAGGGGTATCGATTAGGTTTAAGACAAATTTTTCACCATTCAGCTCATACAACATCTGAATCGCATGGCTCTTGATGGTAATACCCTTTTCCCGCTCGAGATCCATGTCGTCCAACACCTGGTTCATCATCTGACGTTCTGTTATTGTCTTCGTCTTTTCCAGCAGCCGGTCCGCCATAGTGCTCTTACCATGGTCTATATGCGCTATTATGCAGAAATTCCTGATATTTTTCACGGTCGCAAAGATAGCTTTTGAATTCGGGATGGGGAAAGAAGAGTTATTCAGAGATGTTAAGAATTAGTAAAATGCATGATCTGCAAAATGAGGAAGACAGCGCAGACGATTGTTTTTGATGCATTGTTTTCACCACAATTTCTGACGGTGGATATCAAATATCGGATATGAAGCGGTGTACCAATAAGCCATTTTTTGTGAAATAATTAATAATAATCTATTTTGTATGACTATGAACACATCCGGAATCCCGCGTATTGCATTGTATGTTTTCATTCTGTTATTCTTTGTACTCTCATTTATTATCCTTCAAGCATTAAGTTTCTACCTCGTACCGGTAACTTTTGCGGCATTTCTCTCCATGCTGATGTTGCCATTTAACCGTTTACTGGAGCGTTACCGTACACCAAGGATCCTGGCAATCATCGCCTCGCTGTTAATCATTCTGTTGATCATCTCTGGTATCATCATGGTGATTTCAACGCAGATCATAAGTTTTACGCAGGATCTGCCTGTCATAGAATCACAGCTAAGAATAAAATTTGACCAATTCCAGGAATTCATTCAGAGAATGACGGGGTTTACCGTTGAGAACCAGGTTAGTTTCATTGACAAGGAAACAGCGCTTATCCTGTCCAATGCTGATCGTTGGGCAACCGGAATCCTGATATCAACCGGAGGAACCCTTGCTGCTTTCGGAGTGATGATTCTCCATTTTATTTTGTTTCTTCTATACAGGCAACGAATAAAGGGATTCCTGCTGATGCTCATCAAAGAAGGGCATCATGAAAAGGCAAGCACTATGATAGAGAAAATCACAAAGATTACAGGCCAGTATCTCACAGGGGTATTGATCGTAATGGGTGTGATGTCGGTACTCAATTCAGCCGGGTTGCTGCTATTTGGCATTCAGAATGCGATCTTTTTTGGCGTGCTGGCTGCGGTATTAAATATCATACCTTATATCGGTGTATGGATAGGTGCCGGACTTCCTATTCTGCTGGCCCTGATCACTAAAGACAGCCTGTTCTATCCTATGGGTGTATTGGGATTGTTCATCTTTAACCAATTTGTTGATAATAATTTCCTGACGCCACGCATCACCGGTTCACAGGTAAAAATAAATGCATTAGCTACCATAGGCGTAATATTAATTGGTAACATGGTGTGGGGTGTTGCCGGTATGATTTTATTTATTCCGTTGCTTGGGATTGCCAAGATAGTCTTTGACAGTGTTGATCAGCTGAAACCATTTGCCTACCTGATCGGTGAGGAAGAAACCTCTTCGCGCAGGCCGAAAAAGAAGGCGCAGAAGGAAGACTTGGCTGTGAATAATGAGAAAGTAACATCAACCTGAAGCAGGCTGCTCAATCCTGCTTTCCTTTTTCACCAGCAAACTGGTGTTCTTTGTACTTGAATAATACATTGAAGGTAGTGAGCGTACCATAAATTCTGGTGATATACTGTTGAAGATTAACCTTTTCTTCATCCGAAAGTTTAGCATGACTATTTATGTTTTGCTCCAAGACGCGTAGTCGGTCACGAAGCATAACAATCTTATGAAAGAATGCATCAATAGGCACTTCTTTTGACTGTAACTTGCTGTCCGCGGGCTTTAATATCAATGTTCCACCGGTCCATCGCTCACCCAGTGGTACGATTTCCTGGGCGTCGCTCCATTTTCTTAATATTCCTAATAATGATTTTTCGACTTCCGAAAGCGTTTCAATTTCCGATGAAATTTCAACCGCCTCAATTATTTCCAGCTGTGCATCAAACTGATCAATTTCATGCAGGCCAGCTTCCATGAAGGTGATAAGATAGGTGGTGAGGCGCACGCCGGTAATCACGCCTAAACCAAACCTTGCATGTTGTATCCTTGATCCTATGCCAATTGATTTTTCTGACATCGTATAAATAATTTAATAGGCACGGGCAAAGAGCACACGCTGTGCAGACGGCCTGCCGGAATAAATACAAGTACCCTGTTCAGCAGGATTGTTTAAAGGAATACACCGTATAGTTGCTTTTGTTTCTTCTTTGATCTTGATTTCCGTGGCGGATGTGCCATCCCAATGAGCAGAGATGAAACCACCTTTTCCATCAAGTACTGATTTAAATTCGTCAAAGGAATTTACGGCGGTGATCATTGATTCCCGATAGGCAAGCGCTTTATTGTAAATATTCTGCTGAATTGCCTGCAAAAGATTTGCAATGGTGTCATTTAGTCCAGCAATTGAGACGACTGATTTAGTCAGCGTGTCTCTCCTGGCCAGTTCAACTGTACCGTTTTCTAAATCGCGTGGTCCGATAGCGATACGGATGGGTATGCCTTTGAGTTCATACTCTGCAAACTTCCAGCCCGGCTTTTGCTTTTCATCGTTATCATATTTTACACTGATACCGCGGGCTTGCAGTGATTTCTGAATGATAGCCGCTTTTTCATTGATGAGCATCAGTTGATCTTCCGTTTTTACAATTGGAATAATGACGACCTGAACAGGCGCCATTTTCGGCGGTAAAATCAAACCCCGGTCATCCGAATGGGCCATAATCAATGTGCCGATGAGTCTTGTGGAAACACCCCATGAAGTAGCCCAGACAAATTCAGATACATTCTCCTTATTCGTAAATGTGACGTCAAACGCTTTTGCAAAATTCTGACCCAGAAAATGTGAGGTGCCTGCCTGAATTGCTTTACCATCCTGCACGAGGGCTTCTATACAGAATGTTTCTTCTGCACCGGCAAACCTTTCATTCACCGTTTTCAACCCTTTAATCACCGGCAGAGCCATCCAATCTTCGGCAAATGAAGCATAAACATCGAGCATGGTGCGGGCTTCAGCCAACGCTTCTTCGCGGGTAGCATGAGCTGTATGTCCTTCCTGCCACAGAAATTCGGTAGTACGGAGGAATAAACGGGTCCGCATTTCCCACCTGACCACATTGGCCCATTGGTTGATCAATAGTGGTAGGTCGCGATAAGATTTAATCCATCCTTTGTAGGCATTCCAGATAATGGTTTCAGAAGTGGGTCGCACAATTAATTCTTCTTCCAGCTTTGCATCAGGATCAACTATTACACCTGTTCCGTCAGGATCATTCTTTAACCGGTAATGTGTAACTACTGCGCATTCCTTTGCAAAACCTTCGATATGGGCCGCTTCTTTTGCAAGAAAACTCTTTGGGATAAACAGCGGAAAGTAGGCATTTTGATGTCCTGTATCTTTAAACATACAATCCAGAACAGATTGCATCATTTCCCATATAGCGAACCCATAAGGCTTTATTACCATGCAGCCGCGTACAGCAGAATAATCTGCTAATCCTCCCTTGATAACAAGGTCGTTGTACCATTGTGCATAGTCATCGTTCCTATTTGTAATTTCTTTACTCATGTCGTACTTTTGGCATACAAGTTGGATAATAGTCGGAAAAATAGTTCATTTTTTTAAAACTCATTTTTTGGTATTAAACTTAAAGGGCTAATTAAAGTCACATTTTTAAATCCCAGGATTATGAAAACGACACTTCTTCTAACTATACCAGCAGTGATTTTCTTCGCTTCCTGTTCCACAGGGAATAAGATGCAATCATCCGTAAACAGTGATGATTTATATACTGTAAAAACAGAGTCGTCGGCAGGTGCAACAGATGATTACTATTCAGATGCACCCGCATCCGCTTATGAGGATGGTCAGGTTAACCCGGATCCTGATTATACCACCACGGAAAAATACACGGATGAGAATGGAACAAGCTATATAACCAATAATTACTATGAAGGCCAGAACTACGACTTTTACGGAAGCGAAAGCAGTTATTCGGCAGACTTAAACCACTGGTATGGTCCGTCATTAGGATTTAGTTATTTCAGCCCATATTATTCCATGCCGGGATTTGGTGTTTCGTGGTCTATAGGTTTTGGTTGGGGAAGTTCGTGGTATAATCCATACTATAATCCATACTATTATCCCTATTATTCATGGTATTATCCTTATAGTTACTGTGGTTATCCTTATTACTATCCTTATTGGAATGGATACTATGGCGGGGGTTACTGTGGTGGCGGTTATTATGGTGGCTATGGTGATGGGTATTATTACGGAGGCAATACTTACTACGGACCACGTGGCTCATCGAGCAGTAACACTTCTTCAGACGGAGGCGGACGCAGTTACAGTTCTGCCGGGGAAGAAGGCGGGTTAAATGGTGATGGAGGCAGAATGGCAGGCAGTTCCGGTCTTAATGTTGCCGCTCCTGCTTCACAAAATACCGTTAATGCCAAAAGCGGGGTTGCAGCACCTGTAATTACAACAGGAAGTGGAGTAACGAAAGACATAAAGCGTAACCCTGTTATTGAAGACGGGAATCTTTCAGAAACTGGCAATGTAAAAGGTGTTACCGGTAAGAATCCTAATTTGAATGGCCAGTCAAATGATATCAAATCAGTGGTTCCGCCTGCCCATTCGGTTACTCCTGCCAATAATCCGGCACGTCAGAATACGCAGGACGGCCGTCCGCGCACGAGTTCCTCTGCAGAATTGTTGTTTCAGCAACAGCGCGCCAGCAATGCGGCAATCAATGCTTCTAACAACCATCAGCAGACAGGCAATACCGGCATTGCTGCAAGCCAGGGCATTCAAGACGTAACTAAAGGACCACAAAGTAGTAGTAGCGTCAAAGCCAACATTACAGGCAATGCACAATTTTCAAAAAGCCCGACGGTGCAAAAAATCAATGGGCTGGAAAATCAAAAAGGAAATGTAGTCGCATCAGGCAGAAGCAGCAAAAGCGGTCAGCAAATAAAAATGAATGCTAATTCCGAGCGGCATTCAATCAGCAACGGCAATAGTACCAGCCGCAGTTACAGTCAGCTGCATAGCAATTCAAATAATTTTTCATCCGGCAGCAGCAGGAATTCATCCGGCTCATTTCACAGAAAATAAGGTATTCCAATTTCCTGACAATTTAATTTCCAGTTATGAAAAATATACTGTTAGCCATAGGTCTGTTCCTGTGTTTTCAATCAGTGGTTTTCGCACAAACAGATGAAGACGCACTTCGTTTTTCCCAAAACAATGTTGGCGGATCAGCAAGGTTTCTCGGCGTTGCCGGTGCATTTGGCGCTTTGGGCGCGGATTTCGGTTCACTGAGTTTCAATCCGGCCGGCATCGGGCTTTACCGTAGTTCGGAAATGAGTTTTTCTCCATCCGTATCCTGGACAAATTCTACGACTAACTTTCAGAATATCCTGCATGATGCATCATCCTCCCAGTTCAATGTGAGCAATTTTGGCGTCGTATTTTCATCAGATCTCACCCGTAAGCAATCGGATAATAAATGGAAGCGGCTGAATTTCGGCTTCGGTGCCAACCGGATCAATGATTTCAATAAGTCTACCTACTATCGTGGTTTTAATGAAGATAATTCTTTAATTGACTCCTACCTTGAGGAGTTGAATGCCGGCGGCGGAATTCCCCCTTCACAGATAACTTCTACTTATCCGTTTTCATCGGCGATGGCATGGGAGTCATACCTGGTTAATCCTGATATTTCTGATTCCAATTTTTATACAAGCGTAATTCCTGATGGCCAGGTAGAACAGGACATGCTGATACAGGAAGATGGTTCGGCAACTGAATATGTGTTTACTCTTGGATCAAACTATGATGATCACCTTTTTATAGGCGCCACTTTCGGTATGCCATCACTTCACTATACTTTTTCATCTTCTTATGTGGAAACAGATGTAAATAATTCCATTTCCAATTTTTCCAATTTTCAGCTGTATGATAATCTGTCAACCTATGGAATTGGGTTTAATGGCAAATTCGGTATTGCTTACAGAGTGAATGACTGGATCAGGTTTGGCGGCGCTTTCCATTCACCCACTATTTATTACATGCATGATGACTACAATTCATACATTAATGCGAAACTGGACACAACACAGGGAGCTTCTTATTCCACCCCATATGGAGTTTATGATTATGCACTGGTAACACCCTGGAAGGTAATGGCAAGCATGGCATTGTTTTTCAAGCAATATGGATTTATTTCAGTTGATTATGAATACATGGATTACGGATCCATGCACTATAACTTTAACCACTATGCACCTGCTTCGGAACTTTCTGTAGAGGCTGCATTAAATCAGTCCATTAATCAGAAATATGGTTCCGTATCCAACATACGGGTTGGTGGTGAACTTGCCTATGACATTTTCCGTTTCCGGGCCGGATTCGGGTATTATATGTCACCTTTCAGGTCCGGGGTTGCAACCGGTGATTACGACTATAGCAAAACAAACATCAGTGGAGGTCTGGGTTTGAAGCTGGAAAAATTATCTGTTGACTTAGCTTATATTCATACTTCCTCCAGGCAATATTATCAGCCGTATTCCTTGAGCTCTGAAGCGGTGCCTGGCGTCGGAATTGACAATAATGGTGGTAATGTAGTGATGACTTTTGCCTATAAATTCTAATGCCAAGTAATCGTACCGGTTTTTGATGTAGGATTGTCAGCGGCAAATATATTTTAGCTGCATCTTTTGATACTGATAAAATCAAGTGAATTTCAGTGGAGCCTGAAACGCCTTGCGTAATATTTGGTTCCGGAGCATACCAACAAAGTTTCAGTATCCATTTATGATTTAAGAAGCGATGAGTTTGTCTCTCCTTGAAAAGTTCCATCTATATGGAAATCTCAAGCAGTTATTTCCGCATAATGCTTAACAATCAGCGCTGGTGAACTGATATAGCAGTTTATATTCTCAGCCGCTATACTATCAGCATTGCCGCAGGTCAGCCTATCCTGCTCGTTGTAAACAAAACGTATAAGTCTCCTGTTAACTTATACTGGCAACAGTTGCAGGATTTGACAGGTGTTGAACATACATTTAATGTGGATTTTACTTTAGACTTCTCCCGCCGGAATTGCGCAGTTTCTTTTCTCTAAATTTAACACCTGATAACAGGATTGACATGGCATACAGATCTTTAAAACATTTTGCAGATGAGCTGGAAAGAGCCGGCGAACTCGTTCGTGTTAAATCATTTGTTAACCCGCACCTGGAAATAACGGAAGTGATTGACCGGCTTTCTAAAAATAACGGACCGGCGGTTTTGTTTGAAAATAACGGGACTGAATTCCCTTTGCTAATCAATGCCTTTGGTTCACGCAAGCGTATTTGTATGGCGCTCGGTGTAAATGACCTTGATGATGTATCATCAGAAATTGAGCAGTTGTTCAAATCATTGATGAAGCCAAAGGACAGTATTCTTGAAAAACTGATGATGCTGCCCAAGCTTTCACAAATGGCTTCATGGATGCCGAAAGTGAGGCCAGGTAAAGGAGAATGCCAGGAAGTGGTGATGGCCACTCCCGACATCACAAGTCTCCCGGTAATGACCTGCTGGCCTGCTGATGGCGGACCGTTTCTCACGTTGCCTGTAATCAATACCAAAGATCCCAATACCGGCATCCGTAACGTGGGCATGTACCGTATGCAGGTTTTCGGACCAGTGCTCACAGGTATGCACTGGCATAAGCATAAGGTTTCGGCGAAGCATTTTAATGAATACAAAAAGCTGAAGAAACGTATGCCAGTGGCAGTGGCGCTTGGCGGTGATCCTGTATATACTTATGCAGCTACAGCACCATTGCCTGAAAACGTTGATGAATATATGCTCGCTGGTTTTTTGCGTAAAAAGCAAGTGGAACTTGTGAAGTGCCTGACGGTAGATATGGAAGTTCCGGCTGATGCTGATTTTATTATTGAAGGCTATGTTGATCCTGATGAAGCATATATTATGGAAGGACCTTTTGGAGACCACACCGGTTACTACTCACTGGCAGATTACTATCCTAAGTTTCACATCACATGTATCACCCATAAAAAGCAGGCGATTTATCCATCCACCATTGTCGGCATTCCTCCTCAGGAAGATGCCTGGCTCGGCAAGGCCACAGAGAGAATTTTTCTCGCTCCCATAAAGATGACACTGGTACCTGAAATTATTGATATGGAGCTGCCAATTGAAGGCGTATTTCATAACCTGACCATTGTAAAGATCAGGAAAGAATATCCGGGGCAGGCGCAAAAAGTTACCAATGCAATGTGGGGAGCCGGGCAAATGATGTTTAATAAAATGCTGGTGGTGGTAGATGAGGATATCAATATCAGTGATTATACTGCGGTTGCAAAGGCTGTGTCTGAAAATGTTGATCCGCAACAGGATATTTTCTTCTCACAGGGTCCAATGGATGTGCTCGATCATTCTTGTTCCCGAATGGCTTTTGGTGGTAAAATGTGCATAGATGCTACCCGTAAATTCCAGGAAGAATTGCGTATTACGCAAAGCAGTTTGATCAGCAACCTGCAGACCTCTTCTGTTACAGATGCCATATTGGATTGGTCAGATGCTTTTAAGAAGTCCATGCGCTTGGAGTACCCTGAAATAATTGATGTGAATACCGCGCTTATTGAAATTGGAATTTCTGTGGTTTTCATTGCCGTTAAAAAGAACCGGAAAAATCACCTGCGCGAACTCAATGATAAGTTATTTCGTGAGTCGCAGCTTAAAGCAGTGAAGTTTATCATTTATGTGGAAAGCAGCGTGGATGTGCAAGACCTTGCTTCAGTAATCTGGCGCTGGAGCAATAACGTTGATCCACGGCGTGACAGTTTTATGCTGCCGGCAGAGGATGATTTGAAGATCTCACACATTGGATTTGATGGAACACGTAAGACGAAGGAATATGATGGCTTTGATCGTGATTGGCCAAATATTATCTGCATGGATGAGCAAACCATACAATCCATTGATGACAAGTGGGACACGCTTTCCCTCGGTCCGAAACTTACTTCTCCATCAATAAAATACCGCGATCAGTTGTATAAGGAAGGTGCCGTAGCAATGGATTAGCAGCGAAGCACTGAACGTGATTTCAATGTCATGTTACTGTAAAATGAACATGCATTGATGTTTATAAAAGGTCGTGAGAAATTCGGTAATGTACCTTTGGCGCCGATAAAATAAATGCCAAATGAAAAATGTATTTCTACTTATAATTATATTGTTATTTGCCGGCAATGCTATTTCCCAGACAACGGCTTCCGCTGTTATGGGCCCCGGTTATGCAAATGAAGTTTTCTGGAAGTTACAGAGTGGAATTTCAGGACAGGCCTCAATCAACAGCTGGGAACTTGCGTTCAGGATGGGTTTACAGAATTCTTCCATATTCATTAATTCTGCCAATGGAGTTTCCTTATATCAAGTGCCCAATACTGATATTTCAGGTTGGGCTACCCTTGATACCGCTGGTCTGAACACCTGGCCTCAGCTTTTCAACAGTGATACATCATGGGAATTTGGTGCATTTGACCGGTCAACAACCGTATTTCCTGATTTCGGGTGGGGTGTTTATGACATGACTACGCATGTTGTAAATGGTGATTCTTTGTTTATCCTTAAACTGGGTACTTCCAACTATAAGAAACTCTGGATTGTAAAAAAGGATTTCGGTAACTGGACATTCCGGTATGCCAACCTTGACAACACCAATGATCAGACCGTGACACTTAATGCCACTGATTATCCGGATAAGAATTTTGCTTATTACTCCGTTACCAACAGCACACCGCTAAACCTGGAACCGGATAACAGTAATTGGGACCTCCTGTTTACACGATATGTTACCCTGTTGCCACCCGACAATATGCCTTACCTGGTAACAGGTGTTTTAAGTAATGCAGGTGTAGCAGTCGCAAGGGCTGCTAATGTAGACGTAAACACCGCAGAGGCTAACGATTACAGCAATGCCTATGTGAACAGCATCTCGGCAATTGGATACGACTGGAAGTATTTTGACATGAATAGCAGTCAATACGTTATCGTTGATTCATTATGCTATTTTGTAAAGCTTGCAGATGGCAGCATCTATAAACTGGTGTTTACCGATTTTGAAGGTTCTTCCACCGGCGTCATCTCCTGGAGCCAGACTGATTTGGTATCATCTGTTAGTAACCTGAATCTTGCACTGAGCGCGGCAGCGGTTTATCCCAATCCTGTTCATGACAGGTTACAACTTGTTTTTGATGCGAAAAGCTCATTGAATGAAGTTCGGCTCATATTAAATGATGTTAACGGGCGGGAAGTATTTAGCACTGATTTTCCGGCTGCTTCCGGTATAAATCAACGGTCGTTCCAGCTTCCTGAGCTTCCTGTTGGATTATATCTTCTTGCGCTGAAATCGGGAAATGATGAAGTGCATCTGAAAGTGATGATTGCTCAATAGTGGCAGAACGGATCTGTTTGAATTTGTTGAAAAAACGGGAAATTTATTTTTGAATTTGTGAATTACAGCAGTGGTAGTTGGTTAACGTGCATATTTGTTTTTTTTCTTAGTCCTGTTTTTGCGCAGAAGCCCGGTACGATTGCTGTAATGGACAATGATCTGAAGGAACCACTGGCAGAAGCAGTTATTATACTACAGCCATTAAATCCTGAATCAGGCGATAAGCAAATGATCCTTTTTACGGATCAACAAGGAGAGCTGAAAAATGTTTTTCCGGAGAAGGTTGCGATTTATATCCAAGCGGCTGGATTTAATACGATTCAGGATACCGTTTTGCCGGGAGCTTCTTATACATTTTTCCTCCACCGGTTAAGTGTGAACCTCAGTGAAGTGGTCGTTACCGGGCAATATGACATTAATACGACGGATAAATCAATCTATAACATCAAGGTGATTGACAGATCTGCCATTGAATCAATGGCGGCTAAGAATCTTTCAGATGTGTTGTCGAATCAGTTGAATTGCCGGTTGTCTGAGGATAATATTTTAGGCAGCAGTGTAAGCATGAATGGAATATCAGGCCAGCATGTCAAGATTCTTATTGACGGTGTCAATGTAATTGGGAGAGAAGGCGGTAATATTGATGTCAGCCAGATCAACATGAATAATGTGGATCGCATAGAGATAGTAGAAGGTCCCATGTCCGTGAGTTATGGCACCGATGCTATTGGCGGTTTGATCAACATTGTAACCAGGAAAACCAGCAGCTATCCGTTAGCGGCAGATCTGCATCTGTACTATGAAACGGTTGGAACCTACAACGGCGATGCTGCAGTGTTCTGGCGTAAGCGCAACAATGCCATATCACTTTCAGGTGGCCGCAATTTTTTTGACGGGTTTTCATCAACCGATACTTCAAGGTGGATGGAATGGAAGCCAAGGGAACAATATTTTACCACATTTAATTATGACTACCTGGGAAAGTCACTGAAAATCGGATTCAGGACAGATTACTTCCAGCAACAAATCCAAAACAAGGGAAATCCGGTTTTAACACCCTATCAGGCATACGCATTTGATGATTACTATTTCACCAGAAGGTGGAATAATGCGTTGACTGCTGAATACCGGTTCCCAAATAGTGCGAAGCTGCAATTCATCAATGCATACAGTTATTACCGTCATATCCGCAACATTTACAGAACTGACCTTGTATCTCTTGAACAGAGTTTGTTGACTGCGGAAGCGATTCAGGATACAAACGTTTTTGATTCGTGGTCATTCAGGGGTACTTATAACAACAGTTTGCCGCTTCGCAGGTCTAATTTTCAGGCCGGCTATGATATCAATCTGGAAACCGGCAAAGGTGATAAACTAATGTCGGGAGAGCAGCAAATAAATGATTATGCCCTATTTGGCAGTGTAGAGTACCGTGCCTTTAATAATTTTTTTATCCGTCCCGGCCTTCGTTTTTCATACAACACCCGATATGGCGCGCCGGCTACCCCTTCACTTAATATCAGGTATGGCTTTCTTTCAAAGTACACGGTGCGTGCTTCCTATGCTCATGGTTTCCGGGCGCCATCATTGAAAGAGCTCGATTTATATTTTGTTGATATAAACCATAACATTATTGGCAATAGTGAACTCCAGGCTGAGACATCCGATAACTTTGGCTTGTCTTTTACTGCAGTTAAAGAAGAAGAAAAATGGAATCTCAAAGCCGATGCCGCGCTATTTTATAACAGCATCCATAATATCATTACACTTGCATTGGTTGATCAGGCTGCCCAGCTTTATACGTACATCAATCTTGATGAATATAAAACAGCAGGGACAACTATATCTGCATCACTGAATTCAGCACATCTGTCATTGACCACGGGCTTTTCTTTAACCGGGCTTTTCAATGTATTGTCTGATTCGTTCGCGATTGACAAATTCTCACTTACGCCTGAGCTCCGGAACAACTTACTGCTGACCTTTCCAAAAGCCGGTTTTGAATGTGCCGTTTTTTTTAAGCATACGGGTGAAACGCCTTCATTCAATCTTGATGCAGAGGGCAAAGTGATCCAGGTTTTCACCGGTGCCTATACGATTCTTGACTTTTCGGCAACCAAATATGCACTGCAAAAGCGGATAGGGTTCTCCGCGGGTATTAAGAATATTTTCAATGTAGTGAATATTCAAAGCAATGCAAATGCCGGAGCTGTGCATACTTCCGGAGCCGAAACTATCCCTTATGCAACGGGAAGATTCGTGTTTGCATCGGTGCGGTTTAAATTTTACAGGGAATGATCCATGTCATACCATAACATAGGATGTATGAAAGTGTTTTGTGCGCTGGAGAAATCCGGCATTTTCAAAGTAGATCAGCTGCTCCGTCATTTGAACTCTATTGTATCTGTGATCGCAGTATGGTTGTTTATCACAGCTATGTCTTCCTGCTTTAAGGGAGATACGGCTATGGTACTTCCGCCGCCGGGCGATGCACACATCAGCCAGGTTGCTTTGACTGCGGATTATCACCGGCAGCAGTATTTTAATCTGAGTAACGGCGATACACTCGGCAGCAATTACGATTCCTGGGATTTATGTTTTGAAGCAGCAACATCAGGCTGGCACATCTGGATGAATGGAGGTAACCTTGCACTGATCGCACGGATGAATACAAAAAACTTCGACTCAGTCAGCAGCATTTCCGGAGTCACCTGGAAATGGGATGAATCGAGCTGGAACCCTGATTCAACAGCCATTGGTGAATGGCGCAATAGTCAGGAAGTGTACCTTTTGGATCTTGGCTATCTAAAACCCGCCGAAAAACGCTATAAAAAAATAATTTTTCAAAGTGTATCGGATGCGGCTTATGAAATGGAATATGCAAACCTGGACGGAAGCGACTGGCACAATGTGCAGATTCCCAAAAATGATCTTTACACCTTTAAGTATTTTTCTTTTGAAGAAAATGGTAACCTGCCGGATATTGAACCCAAACGGCAGGATTGGCATTTGCAGTTTACGCACTATCGCTACATCTTTTATGATCAGCATCCAGCTTTGCCTTACCTGGTTACAGGCGTGCTGATTAATCCCGGCATGGCAGTGGCAATAGATTCCACCATGACTTTCAGTAAAATTGGTTATCAGGAAGCAGTGGCTTTAAACTTTGCGGATAACCGTGACATCATCGGGTATGGCTGGAAGTATTATGACTTCGACAAAGCAGCTTATGTAGTCCATTCAAATATCAATTATATACTGCGCGACCTGAATGGTGTCTATTGGAAACTCCGTTTTATTGATTTTTACAATGAGCAAGGTGAGAAGGGATATCCTCAATTTGAATATCAGCGCCTGTAGCATTCGCGCAAAAGAAGCACCCATTTTCAAAGACTATTTGTATTAGCAACAGAGATCAAACTGTTGATTCTTCAGCAATCCGGTTTCAAAACACATGCTGAAAATCACTTCATAAGAATGCCTGTAATGGGCTTGCCTGTGCAGCCTGATGGAAAGGAGATATTCATCCAATTTGAAATAGTTGGTGCAATATCCGGAATGACTGTCGCATCGGCAGATGTTCCATGTGCTATTTTCCAGCCATACCAGATCAGCGGCACATGATTGTCATAAGCATAAACGGTACCGTGTGAAGTGCCGGTAGTAAGATGCCAGTCAACAGTTCCCGGTGAAAGCGAGTAAAGAATGTCACCACTCCTGGCAGGTTGAAAACCATTCATGATGGTGGTTTGTACATATGGTGAGCAGTCATTAATGTTATAATCTGGCGCGCACACACACAAAATGTCTGGCAGCAGAATAAGGTAATCGCGAATTTTGCCGGCTATAGCAGCTTCTGATATTTTGGCGGAAGCGATACGTTTTTTGTTAAGATAAATCTGCTGACTGCCGATACCGGCCACCAGGGAATCCTGTCCATATAAGGATGAGAGGTGCTTGTTAAGGTCAATCATCAATTTGTCGGCGTTAGTAAATCTTCCGTTTAACTGCTCATCATTGGCGAACTGTGGATTTAAGGCTGCACCATGATCGGCGGTGAGGAATATCAGCACATTGTCTTTGCCGACGTAATCATCAATAAATTTGATCAGCGCTTCAAGATCCCTGTCCAGCCTCGCATAACAATCTGCTGTTTCCAATGAATTCGGACCAAAGGAATGACCAATGATATCGGTGGAGGAGAAGCTGACACAAAGAAAATCAGTGGTTGTATGTTTACCCAATTGTTCTCCTTTTATCGCTTCAATGGCAACATCTTTTGTCATGGTATTTCCATAGGGTGATATTGGAATCAGTGCATAGTTGTTTTTTACCATCCTGTGAGGGAAGGCTGGAAGCATTTCGCCCGGTAAACTGCTTTCATAAGGAACCGTATCACCGGAGCACATAATGTAATCTTTTCGCGGTAGCAGCAAGCGCCAGTCATTCAAAAGATAAGCATCAGGTTTCCGGGATCTGTTGAATTGCTGCATCCATTCCGGCAGGGCTTTCATATACCAGGTGCTTGAGATCCAGTTACCTGTTTTGGAATCAAACCAGTAGGAGCCATCTGCCAGATGTCCGGCCGGCATAATCGCAGCACGGTCTTTCAGGGCAATGCCAATAACTTTTGAATATTTGCTTACCAGTTTCAACTCATCAGTAATCGTAGAGCTTTCCAGCCGGAAAGGCGAAGCTGAAACACCGGCGGTCTCATTGCCGACCGTATTTACAGAAGGATCTGTTACGCAATAAATTTCAGCTCCTGAAGCCCTGTCATACCAGCCATTATCGACAATTCCGTGAATAGCCGGAGTAGTGCCCGTATAGATGGAGGCATGCCCGGGCGCCGTTGTGGTCAGGAAATAGTTGTAGTGTGTGTTCCTGCAAAGGAATCCGTCATTGACCAGCTTTTTAAATCCGCCTTCTCCATAGAGATCCCAGAATCTCCAGATGTAATCATAACGCATCTGGTCAACCACGATGCCGACCACCAATTTAGGTTTAGCAGGTGCATTGCTTTGCTGAGCGGCACTTAGCTGCGCGAATGAAACAAATGACAGAGCAATAAAAAGAATTCTTTTCATGGGACCAGATTAAACATAAATGTAACTGTGAAAATAGCTATTGATGCAAAAATTGGATGCTGAAAAATTCAAATGGAGGTTTTGCATTATTCGTTGATCGTTTCTTTTTTTCGCATCAGGAAACGTGAATTCCATCCCAACGATAATACAGTATCATAGGAAGCTGCCAGATGTTTCGTATCATCTGAGGTTGTATAATAGTACATATACAAAGCGTCCCTTTTGGGTTCAAAATCCTGGTGAAAGGGAGCCAATGTAATCCAATCTTTATTTTTAGTCACGATGTCGAAATTCAGAGAAGGGAAGAACCACCAACTGCAATTGAGTGATATTGGTAAATTGGTTTTCCTGTGTTCGCTTTCCAAATAATTCATCACTTTGTAGGTATCGGCATCATACCACCATTCAAAACAGGATGTAAGATTAGCCGACCTCGACAGGTGTAAAAGCGCCAAAGCTGTCAGCGGCAGTGAAAAATAAAATCTTGACAGCGGTGAATAAGCACGCAGCCATTCCGCGAAAAAAATAAAATTGAGCGCCATCAGCGGGTAAAAGAATAATGCTGTTCTGGAAGTCAGATAAGGTGTGTGCACAAGGTAAAACTGCAATACATTTACGATGATAGTGAAAATGAAAAGTGCCATAAAAAAAACCTGTGCGTTTTTATACCAGCCTGTCCTGTTTTTTATGAGAAGCAGCATGGCACAAAACACCATTACACCGACAATGCCGGCAAGCAGGTAGCTGAATACTTCAGCATGCAGGTGGAAATATGGAACATTGTATTGGCTGGCATAGAGTAAAGTGAGTACCGTATCTTTATAAAAACCATTGGTGCCCCAGTATACAAACTGATCAGTTGCGACCATCTTGCTGATGGGAATATAAGAAGCTCCGGCCAGCATCAGCGAACCGATAAGGAGAATAAACCATTGCCTGGCCAGCGTTTGTACCCATTTTTTATGTTCACCTCGCATCTGAAGCTTCATTTGAAATGTGGCGATACCCAGTAAAGCAATAAGTGCCGCATAAAAATTAAGGGTGGTGAAATTTGTATAGACGGCCAGCATTCCAAATAGTACAGCCAATGCGAGGTATTTATCTTTCTGCCGCTGAAGAAAGAGCCAGGCAAAATAGATACCTGTCATCATGAAAGAGATGGATAGCGCATAACCACGGGCAAGGGAGAAAAAATCAAGCAGGTAAGGATTGCAAACCATGGCACAGATGCCGAAGAAGGTTACTATTGCGTCGTTCGTTACTTTTCGGGTAAAGAGCACAACGATGGTAAAGTATAATATAAACCCAAGCACATTTGGTAATCGTGCGGAAAACGGATGCATGCCAAAAATGGAAGCCGACAACTTAATCAGCAGTGTATTCAGGATATGGTTGTTGGGAATGGGTCTTTCATAAGTAACAATGTCATGAACGGACATTGTTGAATAGGTGAGGCAGGTATTGGATTCATCGTGTGTGATGGGGAGTAAAATGGCACGCGCCAGCACATACACAAACAACAGTATTCCCAGCTGAACCGGAAACACTGTTCTGAACAGATAAGATAATTTCTCATTCCTTGTCATCATCATAAAGATGTCTCATTAGGAATTTGCGAGCAGCAGTACAACCCGACTTATGCAGAGTCACGATGCGGAGCAACCAAAAAAAAGGACTTCTGTCGAAGCCCTTTCAATCATTCTGTCATTTGCTTTATTTGATTACTTGCTTTCCAAAGCCTCATCCACAAGTATGCGGCCGCAATGTTCACACACAATGATTTTTTTGTGCTGACGGATCTCCATCTGCGTCTGTGGCGGAATAGCATTATAGCAACCCCCGCAGGCGTCCCGTTGAACCGTTACCACGGCAAGGCCGTTTTTGTAAGAACTGCGAATACGGTGATAAGCCTGCAACAACCTTTCTTCAATCTTCGATTGCTGTTCCTTTGATTTTTTCAAGAGCGCTTTTTCTTCCGCATCAGTTTCTTCAATAATGTGCTCCAGCTCCTCCTTTTTTTGCTTCAGGTTTTTCTCCTTTTCCTTGATGGCCTTTTTGGAAGCCTCGAGGTATACACCTTTTGCGGCCATTTCATCCGTTGCTTCTCGCATGCGCTTTTCGCCAAGCTGTATATCCAGTTTTTGCAGTTCTATTTCTTTACTAAGGGCATCGAACTCACGGTTGTTTTTTACGTTGTTCTGCTGCTTCTGGTATTTCTTGATTAATGATTCCGCTTCTTTGATTGAGTTTTTGCGGCTGGCAATGTTTTCTTCCATTTCTTTCAGCTCATCTTCAATCTTGCCAATGCGTGTCTTCAATCCTGTCAGCTCATCTTCCAAATCTTTCACTTCCATCGGAAGTTCACCCTTCAGCACCTGAATATCATCCGTCTTGGTGTCAATTTTTTGAAGACGGTAAAGCACCCTCAATTTCTCTTCAACCGAATTATCGGTTTTTGGAGCTTCTTTCACTTTTGCCATCAGTAATAGTTTATTGGATTAGTGTTAACAGTAGTAAAACGGACGGCAAAAGTAGGAAATCTTTGCCTTAAAACATCAGCAAAAATCTCCGGCGTAAATTGTTCACTTTCAAAATGCCCGATATCTGCAATAATTATATCCTTATCTGCATCAAAAAACTGGTGATATTTGAAATCAGCAGTGATAAAAAGGTCGGCTCCTTCATTTTTTGCCGCCTCCAGCAGGAAACTGCCGGCGCCACCGCAGACAGCAACGGTAGTTATCATTTCTTTACAAAGCGCGGTATGCCTGATTACTTTGGCTGCCATTTTTTCTTTCAGGAATTTCAGGAATGCAACAGGTTCCATGGCTGCCGGGAGTTTACCGATCAGTCCCATCCCAACCTCATATAAGGTATTAGACAAATGCAGCAAATCATAAGCAACTTCTTCATAAGGATGGCACATCTTCAATGCCGAGAGTATGTGCTGCCTTCGCCATACAGGAAATATTACTTCAATTCTTGTTTCTTGCTCATAGTGTCTTTTCCCTTTTTCACCCGTGAAACCTTGTGAGAGCTCATTACCTCTGAAAGTTCCGGTTCCATCGGTATTGAAACTGCATTCATCATAGTTTCCGATACTGCCGGCGCCTGCTGCAAACAGCCCGTCTCTCACCTTATCGGCATGAACGACGGGGACAAATGTGACCAGCTTCATCAGTTGCTGCCTTGCAGGTGTAAGCACGGTAGTATTTTGCAGATTGAGCCGGCCGGCGATTTTTGCATTTACACCCCGTAACAGGTTATCCAGATTGGTATGTGCTGCATAGATGGCGATATCATGACGAATGGCTTTAATAATGATGCGTTCTACATAGTTACTGCCGGTTATTTTCTTCAGCCCTGAAAAAATTACCGGATGATGCGCAATAATAAGGTTGCAGCCGGTGGAAATTGCTTCCTCCAGCACTTCTTCGGTAATATCGAGGCAAAGCATTGCTTGCTGTACATCCTGCTCAGGATTGCCGGTTAACAGTCCGGCATTATCATAATTTTCCTGCAGGCTAAGCGGAGCGAAGGATTCCAGGGCCTTGGTAATTTCTGACAATTTCACCTTTAAAGATTTGTGAACAAAAATAGCGTTTGCAAACAGAGTGATCTTTTTATTCTTATCATATTTGACGGATAGTTGCATTAAAAAAACAGGCAGCAGGTTCCGTCTTCAGATTGTTTTGCTGTTTAGGTACTGAGAGCTCCACTTGTATATACAATGAATAGGTTCTTACAGAAAATATTATTGCCGCTTTCATGGTTGTATGGAGCCGGAGCGGCGCTGCATAACAGGCAATTTGACCTCGGAATCAGAAAGTCTGTCGCATTCGCTTTTCCCGTCATTGTCGTTGGTAATCTTTCCGCTGGCGGTACGGGTAAAACACCCATGGCGGAGTACCTTATTTCCCTGCTTGCAACTTCCTATAAAACCGGTGTCCTGAGCCGTGGTTACCGTCGCAAAACAAAAGGTTACCTGGAAGTAGAGCAGCAGTTAAGTTATAGGGAAACAGGAGATGAACCCATGCAGCTCAAGCGAAAATTTCCACAAGTGATGGTAGCCGTTTGCGAATCAAGAGTGATAGGCCTGGTGAGTATGGTGAGTGATGAACCCGGCTTGCAGGTTGTCATCCTGGATGATGCATTTCAGCACAGAGCTGTTAAACCCGGATTTTCAATTCTGCTTTCTGAGTATGCTCATCTTTTTACCAGAGACCGGTTATTGCCGGCCGGCCGGTTACGGGAGTCTGCAAGCGGAGCATTAAGGGCAGATGTAATTGTTGTTACAAAATGTCCGGTTGCACTGAGTGGAAATGAGCGTGAAGCATTGAAGCGTGAGCTGTCACCTGTGCTGTCAAAACCCGTGTTCTTCTCCACCTTGCAATATGGTGAGCCCTATGATATATTTGATAATACCAGGAAACGAGGTGTTGCAGCCGGCGATCAGGTCCTGTTATTTTGCGGAATTGCGAACCCAGATGCATTAGTAACCTGTCTGCAGCGCAAAGAAGCTGCGGTGCAACTGATTCGTTTCAAAGACCATCATCCGTTTAGCCTGAAGCAACTGAAAGATATTCATCAGCAGTTTTCAGGAATGAAAGGCGGGAATAAGATGCTCTTGACAACCGAGAAGGATGCCGTCAGGCTTTTACCATTTAAAGAATTTATCGATAGTCATCAACTTGAAATATATTGCATGCCAGTACAAACAGTTTTTCCTGAAGCAGATAGAAAGCAATTTGATGAAATGATAAGATCATTTGTTCATTCATTCAATGCCGAAGATCACGGGCAAAGTACTGAAGGCAGTCGGCAGGATGAATGATTCAGTTTATCAGGATGCAAATGACAAATTGAACACAATGGATACATTGGTGAAGAGGCTGGACGAAGCGGTTGCCTATATAAAACGACGAACGACCATCGTTCCTGAAACCGGCATAGTGCTGGGTTCAGGATTGGGCAGCATCGTGAGTGAAATAAACATTCAGGATGTGATTGACTACCGGGATATTCCCCATTTCCCTTTAAGCACCGTGCACGGACATCCCGGCAAACTTTGTATGGGAGAATGGAACGGAAGAAAGGTGGCTGTGATGCAAGGCAGGTTTCATTTCTATGAAGGTTATTCACTGCAGCAGGTGACTTTTCCCGTCAGGGTAATTAAATTGCTGGGTGCGGTGAATTTGTTTGTTACCAATGCTTCCGGCGGACTGAATCCTGCTATTAAAATTGGTGAGCTGATGATTGTAACGGATCATATTAACCTTAATTCAGATAATCCGTTGCGGGGTGAAAATATAGAATCATTAGGTCCGAGGTTTCCGGATCAGCATGCTATGTACAATAAGGCATTGATTGATCAGGGACTGAATATTGCCCGCCGGCATGCCATAACTTGCCACACAGGTGTGTATGTGGGTGTGACTGGTCCCAACTTTGAATCACCGGCAGAATACAGGTATATGCGGATCATTGGCGGCGATGCAGTTGGCATGTCCACTGTGCCGGAAGTGATTGTGGCTAACCACATGGGCATGAGGATATTTTGTATTTCAGTGATCTGTGATGAAGGCAATCCGCCGGTACCGGTGTCCGTTACACATCAGGAAGTGGTGAATGCGGCACGGGAAGCAGAACCCCGCATGGCAACTATTCTCCGGGAGTTATTGACTGTTGTTTGAAAATAAATCATAACATTCATTTGCATGCAGCCAACCTGCCAGTTATTCAAAGTATTCAGCAACAGTAACAAAGCGTTTTCCGACAGCACTTTCGCGTCGCCATTCATCCGAAAAGTTTATCGTTGGCATCCGCGGATAAGATAGTTCAGATGGTAAATTTTAATAAACCCGTTGTTTGCATACTGCTCCTGTCAACACTCTTATTGGCCAAGGTTTCCACCGCGCAAGACACCGTTTTCAACTACAATCCTTCCTGGACGAGTTATTCTTTAATGCAGGATCCTGATATTTATTATCAGCTCGATACGGTTATTACCTATTTCAACAGGTATCATCCTGCGGAGGCTGCATTTGGATATTTGCATACCGGGCATATCGGTGCCGCCGCCGGACCGATGTTTTTTTTACCGCCTTCGGATGCCGCTTTTGATATTGGCTTTCATCAGTTTGATCTTTACTGGCTGAAAAGCGATGCTGTAAAATATTTTGATTCAAAACATCCATACACTGTCGTCGCCTATCAACAAGGTTCAAAAGCCGAAGTATTGGGTTCATTCATTCACACCCAGAATATACTGCCACAATGGAGTTTAGGCGTCAGCCTGAACCGCTACAGAACAGACGGCTTCTATCAGCGGCAGGTAACCAAGATCACCAATATGGACGCATTTACGAGGTATGCATCTCAAAATGGTTTTTATCACCTGGATTTTTCCTACATACTCAATTCATTGAAGGTAGAAGAAAATGGAGGGGTGGAAAATACCGATGTGTTTACCGATACAACTTTACTCGACAAGTCGTTGCAGCCAGTGCTGCTGGACAGCGCAATGAATACCGGCAAGAATGATGTGCTTTTTTTTCAGCATAGTTTTGATTTCGGTGAAAAGGTTGACGTGAAAAAGAATGATTCCGTCACATATAGAAAGGTTATTCCGAAATGGCGGCTGCAGCAATCGGTTCAGTGGGAAAGACGCAGTTACAGGTTCCGGGATGCAGCTATTGACAGCGCCTTCTATTCCAATATTTACCTGGATTCAGTTCTTACACGAGACACCTTAAAGTTTGATTGTGTAAGCAGTGAAGTCAGGTTTCGCACAATGAAAAGCGATCTCGGGCCATTGAGGAATTTTGCTGCAGACCTTTATTTACATCATGATCTGTATGCGTTGCAGTCGGCGCTGGGCGGTGAAAAAGTACAAAATGGAATTGCCGGCATTGCACTACGCAAAACAGGACGGCCTGATTCCGTTAACAGGTTAAGACTGGAATATCAGCTGGCTGGTGAAGTGAATCTTATCGACAGAAATCAAGGCGATTTCCGTTTGCAATTTCTTATGGATGTGCATGCCGGTGCATCAAATATCATTACTGTTGATGCGCAAAACGCATCAAATCACCCTTCCTACATTCAGCAACACTATTTGTCAAACCATTTCAGCTGGAACAATAATTTTTCGGCTTACAATACTGCTATTGCTTCTGTTTCCTGGGAGCAAACGGTATGGAAATTAAAATTATCCGCTCAGTTCTTCTCAGTCAAAAACTATTTATACTGGAACAGCGATGCACTGCCGGCGCAGTATGATCGTGTGCTGAAAGCGTATTCTTTTTTTCTTCAGAAAAACTTTGTGTACAAGGGATTTCACCTGGAGAATGAATTGCAATATCAGTCTTACAGCAACGATACTGTCGTGAGCTTTCCGACATTCCTGTTGCGGCAGAGTTTTTATTTTGAGAACCGTCTGTTTAAGGGCGCCTTGCACAGCAAGATCGGGATTGACATACGTTATAACAATGATTATTTCGCTCCTGCCTATATGCCGGAAACCGGTCAGTTTTATCAGCAGCAATTCAGCAAGCTGCATTATTATCCGGTGGCTGATTTATTTATTTCGTTGCAGGTAAAAGGCGTAAGGGCTTTTGCAATGATGCAGCATATTAACAAGGACATGTTCGGGCCCGGTTACTTTGCAGTGTATCGTTCACCTATGCCGGACAGGTCATTTAAGCTGGGGTTGGAATGGCGATTCTGGAATTAATGGCTGACAACCGTAAATACGGATAACTTATTTGCTGTTCCCGTCCTCATCTTCATCAATACCGAATTCCGGATCTAAATCACCCTTTAAAACAGCCATATAGGAGCATACAGGCGCGTTATCCACTACACGGAAGTACAGCTGGTAAATGCCATCAACATCAGGTGTGTAAAACACATTAATCTGTCCTTTATCCAGCTCCGTTACCTTGTAAACATATTCCAACTGAAATCCATACTGATCACGGATTTCAACACCTGTTGCGTCAACATCTTTGCGTGTAACCAGTAAAATGGCATATTGCCTGCCTCCTTCCAGTTCCACGCTTTTCCTGATGATCTGATCTGATGAAAGTTCCTGGCTCCATTCATTCTGTGGATCATAATTACCGTAACTACGGGTTGTCTTCAGCAAGTCGTAAGTAGCAAAAATCTGTTGATCCGTGCATTTAAATTCCTTCCTGTTCACGGTAACCTGTGCCGATACAGGTTGTGTAAATGGCAGACTGAGTAATAGCAATAACAGGAGAAGTGAATACAACCGGCTGAACATGAGCGCAAAGATAGTTGAAGACAACCTACGTTTTTTGCTTTTTCTTTTTTGCGGCAGGGAAAAGCACATTGTTCAGGATGAGCCTGTAACCCGGTGAATTGGGATGTAATGCAAGGTCAGTCGGCGGATCGCCAACCTGGTGCTGATAATCTTCAGGATCATGTCCGCCGTAAAAAGTCCACGTCCCGTTACCATATTCTCCGTGGATATAACGGGCTTCACCTGCGGCTTTGTTTTCACCCATGATCAGCACGGTTGATTTGATTACTTCATTACGGAAAGCTGTGGTCTGGCCCATGAATCCTTTTATGGTTTGGGTATGGTCCTGGCAAAGCATGCTGGGAACGGGATCCCATTTGGCAGAAAACTCGAACAGGGTAAAATAATCCTGATCCATGGGAACGCGGCGAATGTTTGTAGCATCAATATTGGAGAACTCATATTGCAATGGATCCCTCACAAGTTGAAAATTCTGAAAGGCGAAACATTTTGTAAAATCAAGTTTGGATTGTGCGGATGGATCAGCAGGATCACCGTCATACATGCTTTCACAGATATCCACGCCTTCCGCAGCCAGCGCAATATCATATGAATCCGTCGCGGAACACATGGCAAACATAAATCCGCCTCCCGCAACAAAATCCCTTACCTTATCCGCTACCGCCAGTTTCAGTTGCGAAACTTTGCCAAATCCCCATCTTGCTGCTGTTTCAGCATCTGTTTTCACATCATTTTGATACCATGCAGCATTGGAATAGGCCGCGTAAAATTTACCGAACTGACCGGTGAAATCTTCATGATGCAAATGCAGCCAGTCATACAAGCTAAGCTTGCCCTGCAGTACTTCATCATCATACACCAGATCGTACGGAATCTCCGCATAGGTAAGAACCAGCGTAACTGCATCGTCCCACGGTTCTTTTGTTTTTGGCGAATAGACGGCAATCTTTGGCGGTTTTTCCAGCTTTTCAATATCCTGGTTCACCTCTGGATTTGCGATTGACGATAAGATAACATTGTATTGCGCATCGGGAACAATCTCGTAAGTAACACCTCTCACCACACATTCATTCTCCGCTTCCGCAAAGTAAGGTATGGCAAAACTCCCTCCGCGATAATTCAGCATCCAGTCAACCTTTACATTTTTAGTCAAAACCCAATAGGCAATGCCATATGCTTTGAGGTGGTCTGTTTGTTTCATATCCATGGGCAGCATTAGCATGGATGCCTTAACAGCATCAAAGGATATGATCAGTGTCAGCAGAAGAAGCAACCGTTTCATGTTTCGAAATTACTTGATTTTATCAAAACGTATGTTCAGGGCAAGCAATTACTTTCCGCAGCCATTTTAACGGCATAGCACTTAAAGTGAACGTATGTTTTAGTTGGTTGAAATGAATTTTGCGGAGTTGGGTTAAAGGCGAAAATTCTTTATTCCTATTTTTGATGCTGAATCTTTCTTATGCGCAATCCCAATCTTGATCCTGAAGAAGAGAACCTGAATGCATCCGAACTGGAAGTGGAAAAGGTCTTGCGCCCATCAGCGTTTTCAGAATTTTCAGGCCAGCCAAAAATTGTGGAGAATCTGAAAATTTTTATAGAAGCTGCAAAGCAACGTGCAGAAGCGTTGGATCATGTATTGCTGCACGGTCCTCCGGGTCTTGGTAAGACAACACTTGCTTACATCATCGCTCATGAATTAGGTGTCAACATTAAAATTACTTCCGGGCCTGTATTGGAGAAGGCGGGTGACCTGGCCGGCCTGCTTACCAATTTAGGCGATCATGATGTGCTGTTTATCGATGAAATTCACCGCTTGAGCACAGTGGTTGAGGAATATTTATACTCTGCGATGGAAGATTATAAAATCGACATCATGCTCGATACCGGACCTAATGCGCGTTCCATTCAAATCAACCTTAACCCCTTTACACTGGTTGGGGCAACTACCAGGTCCGGTTTACTTTCTTCGCCACTCCGTTCCCGCTTCGGCATCACATCGCGGATGGACTATTATGATGGAGAAACATTAAAAAGGATAATTCACCGTTCCGCAAAAATTCTGAATACCATCATTACCGAAGACGGAGCAAAGGAAATATCACGACGAAGCCGCGGCACACCGCGCATCGCAAATGCCTTGCTCAGAAGGGTGAGAGATTTTGCACAGATCAAAGGAACCGGCACCATTGATCTCGAAATGGCGCGATATGGATTATCTGCATTAAATGTGGATGAGCACGGACTTGATGAAATGGACAATAAAATTCTATCAACCATTATTGAGAAATTCAATGGCGGCCCGGTAGGCTTGAATACTATAGCAACTGCAGTGGGTGAAGAATCCGGTACGATTGAAGAGGTTTATGAGCCCTTCTTAATCCAGGAAGGTTATATAAAAAGGACTTCACGCGGCAGGGAGGCAACTCAGATTGCCTTCAGCCACCTCGGTAAGCCGATGCCAAAAACACCCGGATCTTTATTTTATTAACTGGGTGTATTTTCTTTCGGGCTTTGCTTAGGGTTAATCGCAATTCATCGGCGTAACGACCGAACTTACTTATAAATCATTCAGAGCAGTTTACATCTTTATTGTCGGATGCGATATGCCTTACGGGAAGTGCGACTGCATTGTAAAAATGAAGTGACTGACGAAGTAATCAAACGCATGCGATGAAACCGTTGCTGCCAGTAATCACGACAATGCAGGGATGCATGTTGTCGTAATAAGCAATAAAAAATGTGAGCGTAAATTAAGTCGGGGTGAGTGGACTCGAACCACCGGCCCCCAGCACCCCATGCTGGTGCGCTAGCCAACTGCGCCACACCCCGATTAATTTTTAAACCAAATACAAGGAACAGTCCGCAAAGCTAAATTATTCGGAAATAATACCTAAGAATAAATTCTCCTTCTTTGATGTATAACGGTATGGCGATTCAAATATCATGTGCATGGAAACGTTGGATGAACAAAATCGTTTGTGTGTGCTGATAGCTGTTCTCAGCATTCTTATTTACTTTCGCAAACGCTGATCATCATTAATCCGGTAGGCTGTCGATGTCATTCCTGTATCCTTCATTTTTATTTGCCCTCGCTGCAGTTGCCATTCCCATTATTATTCATTTATTCAATTTCAGGCGTTACAAGACAGTCTATTTTTCAAATGTCAGGTTTTTGAAAGAAGTCAAGGAACAAACAGATTCCCGTTCTAGGCTTAAGCATTTATTAATCCTCTTGTGCAGAATACTGGCTATAACCTTCCTTGTGATTGCTTTTGCCCAGCCCTATATTAAGCGAAAATCAACGCCGGTTGCTGCCGGGAAAAGGGCGATCAGTGTTTTTATTGATAATTCCTTCAGCATGGGTCAATTAGCAGGTGATGTGCCATTGCTTGATCTGGCCAAATCAAAAGCCGGAGAAATTGTACGAGCTTATGGTGCAGATGATTTATTTCAATTGCTGACACAGGATTTTGAAGGGAAGCAGCAAAGACTTGTTGACAGGGATGAAGCTATAAACCTCATAAAGGAAGTCGGGCTATCCACACATTCACACCTGCTCAGCGATATTATTGCACGACAACGACAGGCATTGAGTAATTCAGGAGCTTCTCAAAGGTCGATATTTGTTATTTCTGATTTTCAGAAAAACTTTAACGACTTCAGCCTGATTAAAGCAGATACAAGCTATGGCACAAGCCTGGTTCCGTTGCATGCGCGCGAAGCGGAAAATGTATTTATTGATACCTGCAGCATGGAAGCTCCGGTGCAGATTACCGGACAGGTAAACCGCATGATCGTTAAGATCAGAAACGAAAGCAATCAACCGCTCGAGAATGGAAGACTGACTTTGAAGATTAACAATGAAACAAAAGCAATTGGCAATTTCTCCATTGCTGCTCAGTCGTCAACCGATGATACGCTGAGTTATACAGTCACCGAAAAGGGATGGGGCAGAGCAGAATTATCACTGGCAGATCATCCCATAACTTTTGACGACAGCTACTTTCTCGTTTATCCCGTCATTGATCACAGGCTGACGTTGGTAGTGAATGAGACCACCGAAAGCCCTTATCTGAATGCTTTGCTCGGCAAAAATGATTTTTTTGTAATGCAGAATGTTGCATTCAATCAGCTCAACTATGCTGATCTGCTGAAGCAGCAATTTGTAATCTTAAATGGGTTGAAACAGATTTCAACAGGTCTTTCATCAGAGTTGAAAAAATTCGTGGAAGGAGGAGGGAACCTGCTTGTTTTTCCGGATGCGGGCGCTGATATCAGTTCTTACAATTCCTTTTTTCAGATGATGGGTGCTGATCAATTTTCCGGTTTCAGTACACAAAAGAAGACGGTGAGTGAGATCAATACCCGCAATGAAGTATTCGCAGATGTCTTTCAGCAGGTTCCTCAAAACCTTGCATTGCCACAGGTATCGGGTAGTTTTATCAATGTTACCCGCACAAATACCACTGCAGAATTATTGTTGTCCTTTAGTGACCGTTCTTCTTTTATAAGCAAGTATGCTGTTGGAAGCGGACTTTTTTTCGTGTCATCTGTTCCCCTCGATAAAAACTTTACGGATCTGCCACTCAATCCGTTATTTGCTCCCATGCTTTACAGGATGGCCATTGTGAAAGAGTCCGCCCCGTTAAATGCTATGGTTATTGGCCGCAATAACCTGGTTACTGTTCCGGCCGATGTTGCATTGGGTGCACAGGTTTTACGATTGAAAGGGATGGATCAGGAATTTATTCCTGCACAACGCCTGATTACCAACCAGGTAACGGTCAATATTAATAATGAAATAAACCTGGCTGGTATTTATTCGCTGGAAGATGAAGCGAAGGATGTGAAGAATTATGTCGCCATGAATTACGACAGACGCGAATCGGATATGCAATTGATTTCCAATGACGACCTGTTACAGCAGAGCAAATCTATCAATATGAAGGTGATTCAAAATGCCGGCCGTGATCTGTCAAATGTGATTTCAGGACAGCACCTTGGATTGTCGCTGTGGAAAGTTTCTGCTATCTTTGTTTTACTCTTCTTGACTTTGGAAACTGTGCTGCTTAAATTCTGGAAATAGATGAAATTACTTGTCCGTGCCGTGCAGATTATTGACACTGCTTCACCATTTCATCTTCAAACCAAAGATATTCTTGTTACAGATGGCATCATTACCGCAATTGCTCATCACCTGGAAGCTGATGCTGATACCGAAATATTTAACGGAGAAGGAAAATGTATTTCTCCCGGATGGTTTGACCTCTACGCTCACCTGTGTGATCCAGGTTATGAATATAAAGAGGATATTGAGTCTGGCACCAATGCCGCGGCTGCTGGCGGATTCACTGCCTTGGCTGTTTTGCCCGATACAAGGCCGGTAGCGGATTCGAAATCGGGAATTGAATACATCCTCAATAAATCCAAAGGCAAAATCGTAGATGTGTTCCCTGTAGGCGCGGTTACCAAAAAATGTGAAGGAAAGGAACTGGCTGAAATATACGATATGGCAGCTGCCGGTGCGATCGCTTTTTCAGACGCTCAATATCCCATTGCCGAAGCAGGCCTGATGATGAGAGGATTACTGTATGTCAAGAAGATTAATAGCCTCATCATTCATTATCCGCATGATGATTCACTGGCACCGCATGGCGTCATGAATGAAGGCATCAGCAGTGTACAGTTCGGCCTGCATGGCATTCCGGCACTCGCGGAAGATCTGATGGTGGTGCGTGATATTGAGTTGGCGGAATATACCGGCTCTCGAATTCATTTCAGCTGCATTTCCACGAAGGAAGCTGTAGACCGTATCCGTGAAGCAAAGCTTAAAAAAATCCCCGTCACATGTGGCGTAAATCCGGTGCACCTGATGCTGGACGACAGCGCTTTAGCTGAATATGACAGCAACCTTAAGATATTTCCGCCACTGCGTACACAGCAGGATATTCAGGCTTTGAAGGAAGGACTGAAAGACGGTACCATTGATGTGATTTGCTCGGCACATCAGCCTCAAAACCAGGAACGCAAAATGCTGGAGTTCGAATATGCCGAACCTGGAATGATCAATTTACAAACCTGCTTCGCGCTTGTGAATACAGCTTTGAGAGATGTGATCAGGCTGGAAGACCTTATTGCGAAAATAGCAGTGAATCCACGAAAAATTGTCGGCATTGATGTACCGGTTATTGCTGAATCATCGGAAGCCAATTTTACTATCTTTGATGCTACCGCTGAATGGTCTTTGCGGCAGGAAGATATCTGTTCCAAATCATACAACACTCCTTTCATTGGGACTAAATTTACCGGAAGGCCAATAGCGATCTTTAACAATAACCAATTCAGGAAAAATCAATAACATGGAAAATCAAAAGTCTGCATTCAGCACAGCGCTCAAGTATGCCATCATCACATCACTGGCAATGTTTATTTTCTCCATCGTCATGTATATTACAGGGATGTATCTTAACAGTACTTTGAATTGGCTGAGTTACATATTACTGCTTGCCGGCCTTGTTTTCGCAGTGAAAGACCGCCGCGACAAGGATTTGGGCGGCTTAATTTCATTTGGAGAAGGATTCAAGACCGGATTCCTCTTTTGCCTTATTACCGGAGCAATCGGTGCCGTTTTCGGAGTAATCATGATGAATGTGATAGCACCTGATATGATCGGCGAAATCCTGAAAAAGGCGGAAACGGATATGATCAACAAGGGGTTACCGGATGCACAAATCCAGGTGGCTATGGAATGGACGCGTAAGTTTATGAATCCGTTATGGATTGCGATATGGAGCCTGGTATTCACCATAATTTTTGGATCTATTTTATCACTGATAGTTGCCGGCATATTTAAGAAAGAGAATCAGCAACTGCAGCCACCACAATAAAGAGCTTCATGCAGATTTCAGTTGTTGTTCCGTTGTTTAATGAACAGGAATCGATACCGGAATTAACGGCATGGATTCAGCGTGTCATGGCTGCGAATCAGTTTACATATGAGATTATTTTTGTGGATGACGGAAGCCGCGACGAATCATGGCACATTATACAATCACTTGCAGAGCAGTTTGACCTTGTAAAGGGTATTAAACTCAGGAGAAACTATGGTAAATCGGCTGCATTAAGCGAAGGATTCAGTGCAGCGGAAGGAAATGTTGTGATTACGATGGATGCCGACCTGCAGGATAGTCCCGATGAGATTCCTGAACTATACAGGATGATTGAAAAGGAAGGATTTGACCTCGTGTCAGGCTGGAAAAGGAAACGCCATGATCCTGTTTCCAAACGATGGCCGTCCAGGTTATTCAACAGGGTAACCCGTTATATGAGTGGCATCAATATCCACGATTTCAATTGCGGGCTGAAAGCTTACAGGAAGGATGTGGTGAAAAACGTAGAGGTGTACGGTGAAATGCACCGTTACATTCCATTGCTTGCAAAGTGGGCCGGGTTTATCAATATTACGGAGAAGGAAGTAGTACATTATCCGAGAAAATATGGCGTTACCAAATTCGGATGGGAAAGGTTTATCAACGGCTTCCTCGATCTGCTTTCCATCATTTTTGTTTTCCGTTTCGGAAAGCGCCCCATGCATTTGTTCGGAACACTTGGATTGATTTCCTTTTTTATCGGATTTGTCATTTTGCTATACCTATCAATTGGTAAAATATTCTATGACATGACTAAAATGACTGAACGGCCCATCTTTTATCTTGGCCTGGTGACCATGGTGATTGGCGTACAGTTGTTTCTTTCCGGGTTTCTGGCTGAACTGGTCTCTAGAAATGCGGCAGACCGGAATGTCTATATGATTGACCGTCGTGTCAATCTTTAATACTTTTCAGTAATAAAATGTTTTATGAAAGGGCTGCTGTCAGGGATTGTCTTGATATGTTCAGCGTATCTTGTCCGGATATTCAATAGGCGGCCACTCATCCCTTCGCAGGCAGGCAGGATCTCATTTCAATAAAATTAGAATAGTATGTTTGTGAAAAAAACAGAGTATGGCCATTCATCTGGTGTCAGGCGGTTGTGGTTTTGTTGGCAGAAATCTGGTGAAGCGATTGCTGAAAAACACAAGTGACACATTGTTTGTCGTGGATGATTTGTCTACAGGCAGGCCACCGGAAAGCTGGCTCGATCAGCCTGCCTTCACGGTAGTGAATGATTTGAAAATATATTGCGATGGCCGGTTGATTTTTCAAAAAGGCGATTTCAGGAATTTTCTTTTTGAAATAAAAAACAATCCTGATTATATCAATACGCGCTACGGATTTAACTTTCCAAGGTTCTCCGATGTTTATCATTTTGCCGCCATTGTAGGCGGACGACTCAAGATAGACGGTGATCCGATGGTGGTGGCGCTTGATCTGTCGATAGATGCTGAGTTTTTCTATTGGATCTGCACCTACAAACCATCCAGGGTACTCTATCCAAGTTCAAGTGCTGCTTATCCCATTAGCATGCAAACAGATGCGGAAGCAGTTGCACTGAAAGAGTCAGACATTAAGTTTGATCAGAACCTCGGGCAACCGGATATGACGTATGGCTGGTCGAAGTTGACCGGCGAGTATCTTGCGCAGATTGCAGCGAGGCACTATGGTATTTCAGTCGCCTGCGTTCGGCCCTTTTCAGGCTATGGCGAAGATCAGGATCTTACCTATCCGGTGCCGGCAATTGCAACCCGTGCGGCGAGAAGGGAAGACCCATTTGAAGTTTGGGGAAGCGGCAAGCAGGGGAGAGACTTCGTGCATATTGATGACTGCATTGATTGCATTCTCATGGCGATGGATCATATTCATGATGGATCGGCTATTAATATTGGCTCAGGCAAACTCACTTCATTTATTGAAATCATCACGCTATTCTGTGAATTTGCAGGGTATAAACCGGTAATTAAGCCATTATTAGACAAGCCGGTGGGCGTGCACTCGAGGTATGCTGACATGAATTTTGTTGCCGGAAAATTTCATTGGCAACCAAAGATCACGGTTGCTGAAGGTATGAAAAGAGTTTACGATGCAGCGGTTGCAGCAATAAGCAGTTAAATGCCACACAGTAACAGAGCAGGATAGTTACTGTGGTCTGCAAAAAGTTTAAAAGCAGTTCAAATTACAAATGTGAAAGTTGTTTGTTTTGGCCCAGGCCCACAGTTCAAAGGAGGAATCTCGAACTACAATACTTCACTGGCTAAGGCACTTGAAAAAAATGGTGCGCAGGTTCATATTGTTTCCTGGACACAGCAGTATCCTGCTATTATTCCGAGAGATTTTATTGACAGGAGCAGTAAGCTGGATTTTCTGGAAGGAAGTAATATTCAGGTAAGCTATGTCACGAATTACAACAATCCGTTTTCCTGGAAAAAAACGGTGAACATGATCCTCTTGCTGCAACCAGACATCGTAATTTTTCAATGGGCAATTGCTTTACAAGGATTGCCTGTCGGCTGGATGGCTGGCAAACTCATGCAATCAGGGAAAGCGGAAGTGATTATTGATTGTCACCTGGTGATGCAGAAAGAAGCTTCTTCCCTCGATAAATATATCAGCAGATATGGCCTGTCCCATGCGCATACCTATATCGCCCATGCCTATAAAACGGTGCATGAATTGGAATCACTTTTTCCTGAAAAAAAATTTTTGGTGAATGAAACCGGCAACCGAAGCAATAATGGGCAGCCGACCATTATCAAGCTTTTTCACCCGATTTATGATCTGTTTAAACCGGATCCGGCTTTTAACATCGAAGCGGTAAAAGAGGAATTGCATCTCAGGCGATATGTTTTTCTTTTTTTTGGATTCATCAGAAAGTACAAAGGACTGCACAATGTGATTCATGCATTTAAGATAGTGACATCCGAAAGAAATGATGTTTCATTGTTAATTGCGGGTGAGAGTTTCTGGAACACACTGGACCGGAAAAAAATTTCAGCAAGAATAAAAAGCACTTTATTCAAATGGGCGAAATCATTGGTGCTTAAGCAAAGTGAGAATGAGCAGGATTATCAGCCGCTCCAGCTGATAGAAGAACTGCAACTGCATGACCGGGTGACTGTCGTAAATCGTTTCATACCTAATGAGGAAGTGCCGAAATATTTCCAGGTAAGCGACTGTATCGTTTTGTATTATCTCACCGCTACACCTTCCGGAGTAGAGTCGCTTTCCTATAATTTTAACCTGCCTGTGCTTGCCACCCGTGTAGGCCACTTTCCGGAGACTATTAAGGACGGGTATAATGGTTACCTGGCAGAAGCAGGGGATATCAATTCCATGGCGCAGCAGATGTTCCGATTTATTGATCAACCCATAAAAAGGGAAAATGTAGAAGAATCGACCCGCATGATGAGTTGGGATGCGTATGTGAAGGCGATTCTGAACAAAGCGTGATATCAATTTTATTGACTGCCTGTAAATTGATGCTGTTATTGGGTGGCCCTAAATAACGGCATATACAAGCACGTGACAAGTAGCCATCTGATCCGGTAATCCCGGATAGCTGGCCTTTTCTATTCAAAAAATCAGGACGCAGGGGTTAAGGTTAGATTCAATATTCGATTTGCTCAATAATTTTCAATGATTATCTTTGCAGTCCTAAAATAAAAGAATCAGCATGCTCATCATTGATACCCGGGACAGCGAATCCCTCGACAAGGCGTTAAAAAAGTATAAGAAAAAGTTTGAAAAAGCCGGCATTTTGAAGCAGCTGAAGTCGCGCCAGTCCTTTACCAAACCATCCGTCAAGCGGCGCGGAGAAATTCTTAAAGCGGTGTACCGTGATGAAGTAACCCGCCAGATGGAAGCGCAATAAATCTTGTTATTCCCCCATACTTATGCCTATATTTGTATAGTAAGCATTAGTGAACGGGATGGATCTTAGCAGTTTTCTCCAATATCTTCAATACGAAAAGCGTTATTCAAAGCTCACTATTGCAGCTTATGAGCATGACCTCCTGCAGTTCTCCGAATTTTTGAAAACGACATACGATCTCGAAAATCTATTGGATTCCCGCCATGCCTTTGTTCGTTCCTGGCTTGTTTCGCTGATGGAAGCCGGCACCGGTACCCGATCTATCAACAGGAAATTATCGGCATTAAAAACATTTTTCAGGTTTAATATGAAAATGGGTGCGATCAGTCATAATCCCATGGCAAAAGTTATTGCCCCAAAGATACCAGGTCGTCTGCCCGTTTTCATCAATGCCAGTCAAATCGAATTCTTATGGCGTCATTTTGATTTTGGGGAAGGGTTTTCCGGTACGCGCAACCGGCTGATCATGGAACTTTTTTATGGTACCGGTATGCGTCGGGCTGAGTTATTGCAACTTACCGATAAGTCAGTTGATTTCAATCGGCAGACCATCAGGGTGCTGGGGAAAGGGAACAAAGAGCGTATCATCCCATTCAATCCGCACCTGCAAGAGCTGATTGATGCATACATAACGATGAGGAATAATGCGTTTAACAAAAGTGATTTTCAGGCGCTTATTGTTACGGATAAGGGGGAAACGATGAATCCCAGAAAGGTGTATGCTATTGTAAATAGTATCCTTCGGCAGGTTACCACAATTGAAAAGAAAAGCCCTCATGTGCTTCGGCATACATTTGCGACGCATTTGTTAAACAACGGAGCAGAGATAAATGCTATTAAGGAACTGCTCGGGCATGCCAGCCTGGCGGCAACTCAGGTGTATACACATAATACCATTGATAAACTAAAAGACATTTACAGGAAGGCCCATCCGAAGGCCTGATGCTAATTCAGTTTTTTCTTCAAATAATAAAATCCTTATCAACCATGAACATAAAGATTCATTCAATCCATTTCGATACAGACGAAAAACTGGAAAGCTTCATACAGAAGAAACTACAGAAACTGGATGCAATTGTTACGCATATCATTGATGCACAGGTGACGTTGAAACTGGATCACAATAAAGGCACCGTTAAGGATAAGATTGCCGAGATCAGGATTAAGATCCCTGGTAAAACTGTGTTTGCAGAAGAACGCAGTAAGCTGTTTGAAGAATCTGTTGAATTGGCTGCCGATTCTATTATACGGCAAGTGAAAAAGCACAAGGATAAGATCCGGAATTAATTTTCTGAAACACTTTCTGATTTCTTATTTATTCCCGTATATTTGCCCACCTTTTTTGGGGGCATCGGTATTAATTTTACCGGGTTTGATATGTCCTGAGGCTTATCCGGAAAAGATCTGAAGGAAATAGTGATACTGCAGCGCATGGTTGAAGTGGAGATAGGTGTTTTGATGTTGAATTGATTCGGAGAAAAATACCTGTTGATTAGGATTGGCTTGTATCCCGGGCTCAATTGATTAAATAAAGTTGGGTATTCATTTCAAAGTGACCGGAGTTAATGAATGCCGATGTAGCTCAGTTGGCCAGAGCTACTGATTTGTAATCAGTGGGTCGGGGGTTCGAATCCCTCCATCGGCTCTTAAAATGGTGATGGTTGATCAGCATGCAGGATTTTAACTGTTGCTTACAACTGTTGCAATCAAAAGGGGGAGATTCCAGAGTGGCCAAACGGGGCAGACTGTAAATCTGTTGTCTTATGACTTCGGAGGTTCGAATCCTCCTCTCCCCACTTAAAGCAGGATTGGTGCGGTTGACATAAAAGTTATTGTTTGAAATTTGTTCTTTTTTTACTGGATTATTTACAAAGATTTAACCAGGGTAGGCGTGGGATTTCTGCCTGTTGAATTTTTTGAAATTAATTAAGCGGGAGTAGCTCAGTTGGTAGAGCATCAGCCTTCCAAGCTGAGGGTCGCGGGTTCGAGTCTCGTCTCCCGCTCTGCAAGGTTTTCTCAATTTCAGTATTAACCTGATGGCCGGTTGCTGAATAGTAAAACCGGCAGGCATTTGCCGATGTAGCTCAGTTGGTAGAGCACATCCTTGGTAGGGATGAGGTCACCGGTTCGATTCTGGTCATCGGCTCTGTTTTTTAATACGGAGTTTTTGGAAAAGGCATAGCAGATTATCAACTTGATGAAAGACGATAGGAATGCTTTTGATATACTTCCCGGAAATCCGCAGCTGAACTGTCAGCGCAGAAAAAGAATAACCATTCCCGGTTAAACGGGAGGTCATGTAGCTCAATGGCAGAGCGCCCCTTCAACCGGGAAAGATATCCTGATCGTAACAGGATCATTGACGCAAAAGTGGATGTTGGTGATTAAATTCATTGCATGCATTTTTCATTAAACATTACTTTAAACATTTTTAAACCTTCATCAAACATTAAGTTATGGCTAAAGAAAAATTCGAACGTACCAAACCGCACGTAAATATTGGCACAATCGGTCACGTGGATCACGGAAAGACCACGCTCACCTCTGCGATTACCTACGTGCTTTCTAAACAGGGTTTGGCTGAAGTGAAGTCATATGACTCCATCGACAATGCTCCTGAAGAAAAGGAACGTGGTATCACTATCAATACAGCACACGTGGAGTATCAGACAAAGAACCGTCACTATGCACACGTAGATTGCCCCGGTCACGCTGATTACATCAAGAACATGGTAACCGGTGCCGCGCAGATGGATGGTGCCATCCTTGTGGTAGCTGCTACGGACGGACCTATGCCGCAGACCCGTGAGCACATTCTGCTGGCCCGCCAGGTTGGTGTTCCCCAGGTGGTAGTGTTCATGAATAAGGTGGACCTTGTTGATGATCCTGAATTGCTTGAACTGGTTGAGATGGAAATCCGCGAGTTGCTTACTTTCTATAAATTCGATGGTGACAAAGCAGCGGTGATCCGTGGTTCTGCTTTGGGAGCCTTGAACAATGATCCGGCAGGACTTAAATCCATCGAAGAACTGATGGAAGCCGTTGACAGGGAGATACCTGTTCCCGTTCGTGCAAAGGATAAGGCATTCCTGATGCCTGTGGAGGACGTATTCTCCATAACAGGTCGGGGTACTGTTGCCACAGGCCGTATTGAGCGCGGCACGATTCATACCGGTGATCCCGTTGAAATTATTGGTCTTCAGGATCAGTCGCTGAAATCTACCGTTACCGGAGTTGAAATGTTCAGGAAGATCCTGGATGATGGAGAAGCCGGCGATAACGTAGGTTTGTTGCTGCGTGGTATTGAAAAGGATGATATCCGCAGAGGAATGGTAGTTTGTGCCCCGGGGTCTATTACACCGCACACAGAATTTAAATGTGAAGTTTATGTGCTGTCGAAGGAAGAAGGCGGACGTCATACACCATTTTTCAATAATTACCGTCCGCAGTTCTATCTCCGTACAACCGATGTAACAGGCGAAGTCCAGTTGCCAAGTGGTGTGGAGATGGTGATGCCAGGTGATAATATCTCCATTTCGGTGAAGCTGATTACACCGGTTGCCATGGAAAAGGGTCTGCGTTTCGCCATTCGTGAAGGAGGACGTACCGTAGGTGCCGGCCAGGTGACTGAAATTATTAAATAAGAATCAATTCGCTGGCAGTTTGTAACCTGTTGTAACATCAGGTTGCAAACTGCCAGTTTATTATTGGGATTTTGCGCTTTTACGTTCCAGCATTGAATGCAAAGAATGTTTCGTCCGATTTTTAATGTAAAACTGATTGCATGCAAAAGGACAAAACATAAGGCGATGAATCAGACTTCCGGCTAAAACCGGATTTTCTTTGGTCAGGGTGGTTGAAGGAACAGGAAATAAACGGGTGTAGCTCAATTGGTAGAGTAGTGGTCTCCAAAACCATTGGCTGAGGGTTCGAGTCCTTCCACCCGTGCAAACAGAATCGTTAACTTTTACTAGATAGATATGAATCAGATTTCAAATTTTTTCACGGAGACGTACAATGAGCTTATGCATAAAGTGTCGTGGCCTACCTGGGAAGAACTGCAGGCCAGCACCATTGTCGTAACGGTAGCTGCAGTGATTGTAGCGTTTATTGTTTTTGTGATGGATAAGGCTGCTGATCTGGCAATGTCAACATTCTACCATTTATTCTAATCGAAAATTAAGGAGTTATGTCTGAAGAGAAAAAATGGTATGTGATGCGGGTGATAAGTGGCAAGGAAAGAAAGATCAAAGAGTACATTGAAAACGAAGTAAGCCGGAGCGGCTGGAATGAAATCATCTCACAGGTACTCGTGCCGATGGAGAAGGTTTACAAGGTGAAAGACGGCAAGAAAATTATCAAGGAACGTACCTTTTATCCGGGATATGTATTGCTGGAAGCGAATGAGATAAAGATGAATGGTGACATGTTCTCAGCGATTAAAAATGTCTCCGGCGTAATCAACTTTTTAGGCGGCGCCAAGCCTCAGCCTCTCAGGAAAACTGAAGTGAACCGTATCCTGGGTAAAGTGGATGAGATGGCGGAGGTTGGAGAAACAATCATCGAACCATTCCTCGTAGGGGAAAATGTTAAAATCACTGATGGTCCCTTTAATGACTTTATCGGTTTGATTGAAGAGGTGAATGAGGAGAAGAAAAAGCTTAAGGTTACCGTTAAAATATTCGGCAGAAAGACGCCGGTTGAATTGAATTATGCACAGGTGGAAAAGCAGTAACAGCTAAGATTAAGTGCTGACTGTAACCTGGCAAAATGAGCAATTATTTTTCAAAGTAGAAAATTGAATCGTTAATCGGAGCCGCTTCACTCCGTTTACTTGGCAGTTTCAATGGCATCTTTGATTTTGAATAGTTAGTTGAATTTTCAGCATCTGCTGTGCTTCTAAAAATGTGAAGACAGCAATAAAAAAAGCAAGCCATGGCAAAAGAAATTGAAACATTTATAAAACTTCAGGTAAAGGGCGGTGCGGCAAATCCTGCTCCGCCGATCGGACCGGCACTGGGCGCCAAAGGGGTTAACATCATGGAGTTCTGTAAGCGGTTTAATGCACAGACCCAGGATAAACCCGGCAAAACACTGCCTGTCGTAATTACGGTATTTAAGGATAAGTCCTTTGAATTCATTATCAAACAACCTCCTGTTGCTATTTCCCTTCTCGAGGCATCAAAGAAGGATAAAGGAAGCGCGGTTCCTAACCGGAATAAAATCGGCAGTGTCAACTGGGAACAGATTCAGAAAATTGCTGAAGAAAAAATGAGTGACCTGAATTGCTTCACCCTTCATTCTGCCATGAGGATGGTAGCCGGCACGGCTCGTTCTATGGGATTGACGGTAGAAGGTACAGCACCATTCTGATCCTCCCGAATACATTCAGCACATTATTTATATGAAAAGAGCCGCTTCTCACAAGAAGCGGTTTTTTTGTGTCCCTGAAATTTACTGGGTGCGAATCAGCTATAAGTATGCAGATCTTTTCAAGTTCGGGGCTGACGGAATCTTGCTGAATCGCGTCTGACATTGCTGCATCGGCCGCAAACTCTCTGGTCAATCGTCTTTTACCCCACGGCCGCTTTTGACGATCTTGCCATCATTTTTCAATTGTTTCATGATTGCATCAAGAATACCATTGATAAATTCGCCGCTTTTAGGCGTGCTGTATAACTTGGCCAACTCGATGTATTCATTGATAGACACTTTTACTGGAATTTCCGGGCAGTACAACATTTCGCTAACTGTCATCTTCATCAGGATGAAGTCCATCATGGCAAGCCTTTCTTTATCCCAGTTCTCCAGGAAAGGTGCAATTAGTTCATCAAGTTCTGTTTCGTGATGCAACGTATAGCGAAGCAAGTCCAGCGCGAATTGCTTTTCCTCTTTTGTTTCTTTCGAATGACTGATAATAAATGATTTTTGTCCGGGTGACAATGCTTCAATCGTATTCATTACAGAGTGATAGATAGCATCTTTATCATCGAGCCAGCCCGGAAAGACATCTTCCACGTGTTGTTGAAATATTTCAGCGGGATACAGTATTTTCTTATAGAGAAATGAGATGATATTCCTGTCATCAGGCAATAGAGGATTTTCCAGGTGGGAATAGGTGTGATATTCCGGAGTCTTCTTAAGCAGATGAAAAAATTGCCTGAAATAATCTTCATCTATGCGGTTATCCAGCTTTTCACGCCGAATTTCTTTGTATAAATCTTCTGTTACTACAAGATGCTGAATGATGAAATTGTGAAACAACTGAACAGACAGGAAATGATCTTCATCGGAAGGAATATGTTTACCTGCCCGGATTTCCGCATCTTTCAAAACATACTCAGTGGTTTTGGAAAGCAGGTAGAGGTTGTATAGAAAAGCGCGGTAAAAACTATTGATATTTTCAAGCATCGTCTTTTCCAGACGTTCTGCTGTTTTCCCGCTATCGTGCGCATGCGCATAAATAACCTGCATCACTTTAATACGCACATTTCTTCTTGAAAGCATAGTAATATCTGATAATTACAAAATGTTATTGACTGAGTATGGCTACCGGCATGACAAGCAGCGCATGATCAACAGTTGTTTTTCTCATGACACCGTTTTTATTAACAGCCAGGCACAACAGGAGAAAAACCGGGTGGAATAATTTTATCTTCTTGCATTCAGGTGTGCTATACTGTTGATACGTTCTTCCGCAATTTCATTTGCGGCTTTATAGGTGGGAATCTTTTTGTTTTGGGCGTAATTAAAAATGTCCAGCGTGCGCTGATAAATTTTTTCAGTTTCTGTTTTTACCCGTTCGCGGTTATACGTTTCAAGCTCCATTCCTACATTTATCAGGCCGCCGGCATTAATTACAAAATCAGGTGCATATAATATACCCCTGTCAATCAGTACCTGGCCATGCTTTTCCTCCACCGCCAGCTGATTGTTGGCACCGCCGGCAATGATGGAACATTTCAGTTTATGTATGGTATCATCATTCACTGTGGCACCAAGTGCACAAGGTGCATAAATGTCTGCATCCAGTTCATATACCTCTTCAGGTTTCACCACTGTAACCTTATGCTTTTTACTGATGGCGGCTAACCTGTCGGCATAGATATCAGTTACGGATATTACCGCACCTTCCTGCTCCAGGTGATTGACAAGATGTTCGCCGACATGGCCAATTCCCTGCACAATCACTTTCTTTCCGTGGAGTAAGTCATTGCCATAAACCTTTTTCGCAGCAGCTTTCATGCCCATATACACACCTAAAGCCGTGAATGGCGACGGGTCGCCGCTTCCTCCAAGATATTCGGGCAATCCGGTTACATACTTCGTTTCACGCGATATCCATTCCATATCTTCTTTAGAGGTGCCCACATCCTCTGCGGTGATGTATTTTCCACCAAGCCCCTCGACAAACTTGCCATAGCGCCGGAAGAGTGCTTCGGATTTCTCTTTCCTGCTATCACCAATAATCACGGCTTTACCACCGCCAAGATGGAGACCGGTAATAGCAGCTTTATAGGTCATGCCGCGCGACAGGCGCAAGGCGTCGGTTATAGCATCAATATCATTTGCATAGTTCCAGAACCGTGTGCCACCCAATGCAGGCCCCAACACAGTATTATGAACTGCGATAATTGATCTCAGTCCGGATGCTTTATCATGGCAGAAGACTACCTGTTCATGATCCATTGAAGCCATTTTGTCGAATACAGAAAACGGTGCGGAAATTTCTGCGGAAGTGTTGGTAGCAGCAGCCATCAAATATATTTTTTGGATTGAGTCTGGGAAAAGTTGATTAAAAACAGTGTTCCATTTATTGAATTCAATACCATTACATTTACGGAAGATTGAATTGCACTTTTGACAAGTACTTCTGAGGCCTCAAAGGTAGTTTTATTTTTGTGAGGAGAAAATTCAATATCCGGTAGTAATACTGCAATGAATAACTTACGTACACTTAACAAATATTTATACAAATACCGTATAAGGCTGGTAATGGGTATTGTTTTTATAGCCTGTTCCAATCTCTTCGGTGTGTATGCTCCGCAGGCAGTGCGTCATGCTGTGGATATGATTACCAGCCAGATTGCCTATCACCATTTCTATACCGGTTCGGGTTTGTATCGCGATTTTATGAAGGTGTTCGGTATGTCGATTCTGTTTTTTGGAATGGTAGTGGTTGTGCTTGCCATATTGCGCGGGATATTCCTGTTTTTTATGCGGCAGACTATTATCGTTATGTCAAGGCTGATTGAATACGATCAGAAGAATGAAATTTATGCGCATTACCAGCAGCTTCACCTTGATTTTTATAAACGTAACAATACCGGTGACCTCATGTCACGCATTACGGAAGATGTATCCAGGGTGAGAATGTATACCGGTCCGGCCATCATGTATACAATTAACCTGCTCGTGTTATTTGTAATGGTCATTTACACCATGGTGCGGGTTAACCTTGAACTCACCTTATTTACTGTTGCACCATTGCCGCTGCTGGGTTATTCCATCTTTTACGTCAATGGAATGATACAGCGCAAGAGTGAAGCAATTCAGCGGCAGCTTTCTTTCTTAACCACCATTTCACAAGAATCCTTTTCAGGTATCCGGGTAATCAAATCGTATGTGCAGGAGAAGTTCATGAGCCGGTACTTTAATGCAGAATGCGAGCACTATAAAACAAATAACCTGGCGCTTGCCCGTATCGAAGCTATTTACTTTCCCATCATATTTTTACTGGTGGGCCTCAGCACGGTACTGACGATATTTATTGGTGGAACACAGGTTATTCAGGGTAAGATAACGTCCGGTAACATTGCCGAGTTTGTTATATACATCAATATGCTGACCTGGCCGATTGCTTCAGTAGGCTGGGTAATGGCGCTTGTGCAACGCGCTGCCGCTTCACAGAAACGGATTGATGAATTTATGAGTGTTGTTCCCGCCATTAAATCTCCTGCAATAGCAGATGCTCCGATTGGTGGTAGTGTGGAATTCAGGCAAGTGTCATTTACTTATCCTGTTACGGGCATTAAAGCATTAAAGGGAATCTCCTTTGTCGCAGAGAGAGGACAGCGGATTGCAGTGATCGGTCGCACTGGTTCAGGTAAATCCACATTAGGTCAGTTGCTTGTAAGATTGTATGATCCGGATTCGGGATCTGTCTTATTGGATGGTCAGGAATTAAGATCGCTGAACCTGTATGCACTTCGCCGCCAGATCGGTTATGTTGCACAGGATGTATTCCTGTTTTCCGATTCTGTAATAAACAACATTGGCTTTGGCCTCGAATCCGAAGCGATTGAACGTGATAAGGTGGTGGCTGCCGCCATGAATGCGGCAGTACATAACGATATTCTGCAGCTGCCGGAGCAGTATGAGACCATTGTAGGTGAACGCGGTGTCACGCTTTCCGGCGGACAAAAACAGCGCATCTCCATCGCCAGGGCATTGATAAAGGATACTGGTATTGTTGTATTCGACGATTGCCTTTCAGCGGTGGATGCACAGACCGAAAGAGAAATACTGGGGTACCTGGATAAGTATCTCCGAAACCGCACCACCATAATTATCACCCACCGTATTTTTTCGCTCTTTAATTTTGATAAAATTATCGTGCTGGATGATGGTACGATAGCAGAAGAAGGTAATCACACAACGTTGATGGAACGAAAAGGTATCTACTATGAGCTGTTTGAAAGACAGCAACTGGAAGAGAGCAGGGTATCGAAGACAGCACCTGCCTGAGACCCTGACAGGGTTGAGTGACCGGGTCGCATTCCCGCTGTTTATCTTTTGCCACACCTTTTGCAATAGCTGCAATTGCGGATTTGTTATTCCTTAAAAGATTTTGAATTTAGAAACGGAAAACAATATATTTGCGAAGATTAGAAACAAAACGTATATACTGTGGAGGAAAAAAAAGGGAATTTCAAATCGGATTCTGTTTACTCAAAAAAGCTGAGAGCCGGAAAAAGAAGGACCTATTTCTTTGATGTGAAATCAACGAAAGCGAATGACTATTTTCTGACTATTACTGAAAGTAAGAAGCGCCAGGATGATAGTTATGAGCGTTTTAAAATATTTCTCTACAAGGAGGATTTCAATAAGTTCCTGGAATCACTGACTGAAACCATCGACCATGTAAAAACTGAGTTGATGCCTCACTATGATTTCGACGAGTTTGCCAAGCGTCAGGCAGAGTATGAAAAAAACCGTGATGCCAACCGGTTAGACAATGAAGGTGAGGGTGAATACAGGGATATTACTCCGGTGGCTGCCGCTACAGCTAAGGACAGCGATGAACCTGCTGCAGAAATAATCCCGGAACCTCCTGCTTCTATGCAGCCACCTCCTGCTGCGTCAACTGAGCATGCAGATGAAGATGATCTCAAGTGGTAGATTTTCTCTTTCTTCAAAAATAGGACTCCCTTAACCGGGAGTTTTTTTTTGCCTTCCATGCTGCTTTTGTTTTGGTAAGATTTTCTGAGTAGCTAAACAACTGGTTTCATGGCATCTTAACTGACCGGTGCTGCAGCAATGTTTTAAGCAAACAATATCTCCAAAATATCAGGATACCGATGTGACAAGTCATAATCGCTTGTAGCATGCCTGTGGGCTATGCTGCTAGTCTTCAATTGGCTGCAATTGCTTTAATTTGTGACTTCAATGAAACCTTAAAAGCTCCTGCATGCAATTTGATACGTTTGTTTTTTCATCACTCATATTGATCAGCTTTGCAACAAATGCTGTCGCGCAGTTTCAGTATATATCACCGGTTCCGGGCAGCACATACCATAACCCGGAAACAAATATTATTTTAAAGAATGGAGAGTTGATTGAAAGGGAATCCTTACACCCTTCACTGCTGACAGTCACCGGTTCATTGAGCGGAGAGCATTCCTGCCGAATTATATTGTCATCAGACGGCAGAACCATACTGATCTATCCATTGGAAAAATTTGTGGAAGGAGAGAGGGTAGAAGTGCAGGTAGCTGATGGTTTTCGTAAACTTAATGGTTCGGTTATAACCGGAACAGATTTTCACTTTGATATTCATCCTTTTTATTCACCTGCAGACCGGGCAAGTATCCGGAGCGCCAGGGATTATGCCAGAAAGCTGGAATGGAATGATGCAGGCATTGATGGCAGTGTAATAAACGGGGGTGTAAGAGATTTGTGTTCGATGCCAGCTTATACCATTACTGCAACCGGAAATGAATTGAAACAAGATGTTTTTTATTACAACTTCCGTGGTGGTGACGGTTGCTTTGGCAAATCCATCATAAGCAATACAGGCGATTCGATATACAGCACTTTTGATGGTGAACGCGGAATTGGCTTTACCATTAATAAAAATGGTTATCTCACCTATTATGATTACGTTGACAGTTGTTTCGATATGATGGATTCATCCTACAATGTGGTGAAGCAATATTTCATGGGTAATGGCTATCGGGCCGATGAACATGAGTTCCAGGTTTATCCCGACGGAAAAAGCCTGTTGATGTGTTATGATACGCATCCGAATCTTGATCTGTCTTATTTAGGCGGTCTCGATACGGTGGATGTGATAGGATGTGTTGTTCAGCAACTGGATGCAGATCAGAATGTGATCTTTGAGTGGAGAACATGGGATCACATGGTGTATGCGGATGCAATCGCCTGGGCTTACGATGATATTGCACAGGGTAATCCTGTTTTTGACTGGATTCATGCCAATTCTATGGAACTGGATACTGATGGCAACCTGCTCTTATCATCGCGTCATTTATGCGAGATTACGAAGATTGATTTTTCAACCGGTGATATGATGTGGAGAATGGGTGGTGATAACAATCAGTTTACTTTTGTTAACGACCCTGATCCAAGTCATTTCAGCGGTCAGCATGATTTCAGGCGTTTACCCAACGGAAATTATACACTGTTCAACAATGGCAATAATGTTACGCCGAATGTGTCGAGTGCAAAGGAGTATCAGCTTGACCAGGTTAATAAAGTGGCGACCATGGTTTGGAAGTATAAACATCCGATGGTTGGTACGGCCAATGTTTTTGGTCCGGCAATGGGAAGCGTTCAGCGGTTATCAAATGGTAACACCTTTATTAACTGGGGATTGCTGTCATCCAATATTCCGCAGGTGCCGAGATTTTCGGAAGTAGATTCAGCCGGGAATATTGTATGGGAATTTAATTTTAACAGTGAATATTATATTGTTTACCGGGCGCATAAATTCGACTGGAACCGATGCGCACCAGTGGTTGATTCGATGATTCAGCTGGATTATATCAGTGCCGACTCTGCCGTGTTGACGTGGAATGCACCAAACTTCAATTCTTCGTACGTATTTCAATACAAGCTTGCATCATCAGCCAGCTGGATATCCATCCCTGTAGTAAGCAATAGTGTTTCACTCGCCAACCTGCAGCCCGATTCTACATACGCCTATAGAGTTCAATCTATCTGTACATCCGTTCAAGACTCATCCAATTATTCCGCGATTGATTCCTTCAACACGCTTGCAACCCATGTGGCCTTTGGATCCGGCCAGTTTAATACCGTTTCTATTTATCCTAATCCTGCAAACAGTACATTGAATGTTGAGTTTGGAATGCCGCAAGCTGATCAGGTAACGTTGTTGTTAAGCGATATGCTTGGTATGATGCGGCTAGTGGAAAAGGTCAGTGCTCAGCCCGGTATGAATCAGTTGCAATTTAATATTGAACGATTGCCGGCCGGTATCTACATGTTGAGCATCAGGAGTGCCTGTTTCACTTACAGGAAGCAAATGGAGATCAGGTAATCTGTTTGCCTGTTAAACTATTGCTTTAATAGTTTTACCTGCAGTGTCTTTTCAGGAAGGCAGACCTGCAGGATATAGATGCCATTCATAAGGCCGGTCAGGTCGATGGCAATTGAATTGAAGCCAGGCTGAAGCATAATTGATTTTGTGATTACGATTTTCCCAACCTGATTTACAACAGCCAGACGTGCCTCTGAGCCGCTTTCTGCAATGTATTCAACATTAAAAATATTTTGAGATGGATTGGGATATACTTTTACAACATCGTTGGTATTTCCGGTTTGGCTTCCGGCCGGATAATCAATTTCCCGGAAAGACGTGCAATGATAGTGAAATGCATTGCTGTCAATAAGCCTTGCCACAACACCATCAATGCCACCATGGTAACTTCCATATAGCTTATGTATTGAAGGTCCCAGCAACGGAGCAATATCAATACTTCGTGAATTGAATGCTATATATAGCTCTCCATATTTGGAAAGTGCAAAGGAAGGATTATAACTCAGTTGATTTTCTCCATTCACTTCATTGCCTGAACCGCCAATAAAAGTGGAAAAAACCAATGACTGGCCAACTGCCTTGTCCGTCAATTCTGCAATAAAAGCATCACCCACAGTTCCGGGGCAATAGCCGGCTCCGGGTTTACCATTGATGTATTTTAATAATGGATCCTTCAGCGGAAAGACCGTAAAGTTATCCGGATTCGGTACGGGGAGACAGGTTTCTTTCTGTGAGCTGTAAGTAATTCCTCCGACAATAACATGATTTTCGTTCGCACCTTTTCTCCAGGCAAGGCCAACTGTTTCTTCATCAGCATATCCACCCAGATAAGTTCCCCAGACAGGGTCGCCTCCTGCATTCGGAAGTTTGATTACAAATGCATCGAACTGACCATTGCGTATTGAATCGTAACCCTTCGCCCATGAGAGGCTGGTGCTGTTAGTTTGTCCGACAAGCAGGATATTTCCATTATTATCCACGTCCATATCCCGCGCACGTTCAATGCCGCCTCCACCGATATAGGTGGCCCAGGTCTTCGTAAATTTTCCGTCATTGTCAATGTCCTGCCATTTGCCGACAAACCCATCGAGGTCACCACCAAGTGTTATGTCGAATCCGGTTCCGGCTGCAATACCGTTTGAGCTTGGCGTTGTGCCATCTACAAATATATCAGGCATGGCAACACCGGGAGGCTGGTAGATGGTGATACCATGGCAACGGTCTTTGCCGCTTCCACCGATATAGGTGAAATATTCGAGCGAATGAAGATCGGCGGAAAAACCTGCGAGAAATCCATCGCCCGCGCCTTCAAAGGATGTATCGTCGGCGAACAGTGCATTTTTATGCAGATCAGGACTTTCAGTATAGCCAACCACAAATACTTCATGATTATTAACGGCGATTCCTAAAATCTGATCTACTTTCTCACCTGCAGCATCACTGCCTCCGAAATAAGTCCATCGCTGATATTCACCTTTCTGGTTATATTTTGCTATGAAGCCGTCCCATGTTCCGGCAGGCAACGAACGGAAGGGTATATTGCCATCATCACAAACAATGGCTTCGGGGCCCGTTCCACTCGTTTTCATCTCACCTGCCACATAAATAAATGTATTCCCGAAGTCGTCGTAGTCGAGGGCAATTGAATAAGCATAATCAGTCTTCTTCTTATTGCCAAGGTATCTTGACCATAACAACTCGCCGCAACGGTTGTATTTAGCCAACATCACATCGCCTTTACCATAACTGAGTAAATTTCCCTGGCAGGGCGCAGCCGAACCGGAAGCTGACCTTGTTCTTCCTACCACATATATGTTTTCTGGATTGCCGTTATCCACTTTAATATCATCGATCAGCTCGTCATCAGCAAAATTCCATCCTGTAGCATCATCGCTGAAATAAGCACCCCAATCCACGACATTGTATTGGGCAAGGCCTGGTAGGGTTGCAGCAATAATCAATAAAACGATCAAATAGTATTTGCACCATTTTCCAGTAAGGCTTGTAACCTCATTGATGAGCAGATGATTGAATTGGTGTTTCATATACTCCTATTTAGTGATTATCATAAATGCAACATCCCTCATTGCAATTGGAAGAGAACTAGTAGCATACGTAATTACTCACCATCAGGACTTTGTACAGACTAAGTTAAGTTAACTTTCCTGAAGCAACAGTAAATTTTTTGATAACGGTATCCTTGAGAAATTATTACGGTATTTTTAAATATATGGTGCGAAGCACGGAGATAAATTCAGTTGGTTTTTTGACTACACTGTCGTGCTGCCTTTGTAATGAAGGAGTGAATTTCATTTCAGATTTAATGAAGGGTGCAGATGGCAGGTTTAACAATACCCTTTTTTAAAGCATCCGGCACAACAGGCTTAATGTGTTCCTGAATCGAACAGACTTAATAATGGAAATATTTCTCGAAAGATTTTAAGAAGTCAAATCACTAAAAGAGTGGAAGGGCAGATTTTTATCTGCAGGCAAACTGTGCCACAGTGGCAGATCAATGCTGTTGTTGGTTTCAACTACTATAATTTTGGAAGCAGCATGCAGCATTAACTGCATGTTGCAAACATCGTAGTATGAAGGTATTTTATCGGGAGGAACACGTGGCAAGCTGCCTGTTGGGTTATTTTTTTAGCTGAAGCTTAATACCTGTTTCTTTCTTTTGGTTTATGGCCGGATGACCCTTTACGATGTGGTTTTTTTTCACGGCGTTCTTCGTTTTCATTCTGCACTTCCACTCTTATTCGCCTGCCACGGTAGGAAGCTCCCTTAAATGCATGCACTACGGCGTTCACGTATTGATCATCGAGATAGAAGAAGGAGTACGCACCCTTCAGCCGCAGGTTCATTATTTCCTTGCCTTTCAGCTGTGTAGCCTGCCTGATAATAGACAGCAGTTTCTCTTCCGTAAGTTCGTCCATTTTACCAAGGTTAATGAACATGCGTTGCCCGCTTTGGCCTGAACCTGCATAGTCAAAATTGCGGTCACGGTATGACGTTGGCCGCTCCTGTATATTCAGATCCCTGGCACCGCGGTAGTAATCGAGGAAGCGGTTGAATTCAATAGAAGCAAAGCGCTTGATTACTTCTTCTTTGCTCAGATCTTTAAATTCTTCCATGACGGATGGCATGAAAGGCGACATTTCCTTTTCATTGACCGTTACACCATGCACGCGTTTGATAAGAGAAAGTAATTGCTGTTCGCAGACCTGGAGTCCGGTAGGAACTTTTTTGCGTTCAAATTTTGACTGAATCTTTTTCTCCAGTTGCCGGATTTTAGAAATATCGCGGTCATCAATGAGCACCATGGAGATTCCGGTCTTACCTGCCCGCGCAGTTCTGCCACTCCGGTGCGTATAGGAATCCATATCATCCGGCAGATGCAGATTGATGATGTGAGACACATCATTTACATCAATGCCCCTTGCGGCGACATCAGTGGCAACAAGCAATTGTACAGTGCGGCTTTTGAAAGCGCGCATCACTTTATCACGTTGTGCCTGCTGCAAGTCACCATGCAATGAATCAGCATTGTAACCATCCTTGATGAGTGTCTCCGCGATCTGTTGTGTCTCTGCCTTGGTGCGGCAGAAGATAATGCCATAGATATCCGGTGTAAAGTCGACAATACGCTTAAGCGCGGCATATTTTTCGCGGCTATGTACGACGTAATACTGATGTTCAATGTTTTCGTTGGCTGTATTAGCGCTGCCGATCTGCACTTCGAAAGGATTGCGCATATACTTTTTCGAGATGCGCCGGATTTCAGGCGGCATGGTAGCCGAAAAGAGCCAGGTGATCTTTTCTTCGGGTGTGGCTTTCAGGATTTCATCGAGATCTTCCTGGAAGCCCATATTCAGCATTTCATCAGCTTCATCGAGTACCACGAAGCTGATCGTTTTCAGATTAACGGCATTACGACCAATGAGATCTATGAGCCGGCCCGGTGTAGCCACCACTATTTGCACACCATTGCGAATAGTGCGCATCTGCTCAACGATTCCGGCGCCGCCATAGACAGCCACAATTTTAATATCGGGGATGCGCCGAGCATAACTCTTGAGGTCGCTTGTTATCTGCATGCATAATTCGCGCGTTGGAGCTAGCACCAATGCCTGCGTATGCGCGAGATCGGGGTTGATTAATTGTATCAGCGGCAATCCAAAAGCAGCGGTTTTGCCTGTGCCAGTCTGGGCAAGGGCGATCATATCACGACTATTAATCAGCAGTACGGGAATAACTTTTTCCTGAATCGGCGTAGGGGTGATGAATCCCATGGTTTCTATTGCCTCAAGAATTGGTTGCGACAACCCGAGGTCTGAAAATGATTGCATGTAACAGTGATTAAAGTATAAAGGTGAGAAATTCTGATGGCAAGGTACAGCGGATTGGGGAGATTAATGAGTGAGCCGGAGATAATCTCAAAAGTGGTTTAGCATTGGGTTGAGCTGATTTGATTGCCCGGTTGCTTGTAAAGAAAGTACTTGAAACAAAAAGTGATGAAGGAGATTGCTGCAAGCGTTTGTTATGCTTAGCTGTAATAGCTAATCTCTATGATTGAAAACATGCAGTGGAATAGTTAAGCTATGTTAGTTTCAGCAAATAAAAGCTGTTGCAACAACTTGCTGCGGAAAATCTGACTTCATTATGATGCACATTTTTTCGTGCATGAGATTCACAATAGGCAATCCTAAAACTGCGCTGTAAAACTCCTGATCTTCTTTCATCATATAACGTACAATCATCTTCATCCTGATATTGCTGCGTAGTGAAAACACGGAACTGCGGGATTCATGAATGCTGAAGTCAAAAGGCATCATGTATAATTTTTTTGCGAATCATGGTCAGATTAATCCCATGTTATTTTAAAGTGTGTGTGGTATTTAACAAATAAAAAAGCCCTGTTCCGGATTGGGAACAGAGCTTTTCATAAATGACTACCGGCAATTATTTCTTCTCATCTTTCACTTCTTCATAAGGCACATCCTGTACTGTATCATCCTTTGCGCCGGATTCATTTCCGCCCTTGCCGGAAGTGTCTTCGGTAGGAGCTCCGGGTTGCTGTTGCTGTGCCTTGTACAGATCTTCAGACGCTGCCTGCCATGCTGTATTCAAATCATTCATGCTGGCATCGATTCCTGTAATGTCCTGTTGTTTGTGGGCGTCTTTCAGCCTGCCAAGAGCAGATTCAATTGCCACTTTTTTATCGGCGGGAATTTTTTCTCCGAATTCTTTCAATTGCTTTTCCGTCTGGAATATGAGTGAATCCGCGGAGTTGAGTTTATCCACTTTTTCCCGTGCTTCACGGTCTGCCGCTTCATTTGCCCGCGCATCATTCTTCATCTTCTCCACTTCTTCCTTGCTGAGACCGGTGGAAGCCTGGATCCTGATCGTTTGTTCCTTGCCGGTGCCCTTGTCTTTTGCGCTTACATTCAGAATTCCATTCGCGTCGATGTCGAAGGTTACTTCCACTTGTGGTACGCCACGGGGAGCCGGCGGAATACCATCGAGCATGAACCTTCCGATAGTGCGGTTATCGCGTGCCATCGACCTTTCACCCTGCATCACATGTATTTCAACGGAGGGCTGACTGTCAGCCGCAGTGGTAAATGTCTCCGATTTACGGGTAGGAATCGTGGTGTTGGATTCAATAAGTTTGGTCATTACACCACCCAGTGTTTCAATACCGAGTGACAACGGAGTTACATCGAGCAGCAGTACATCTTTAACATCACCTGCCAGCACACCGCCCTGAATAGAAGCACCAACAGCTACCACCTCATCAGGATTAACACCTTTGGAGGGTTTTTTGCCGAAAAATTTCTCCACCACTTCCTGAATCTTCGGAATACGGGTGGAACCACCAACCAAGATCACTTCATCAATCTGCGAAACGGAGACGCCGGCATCGGCCACCGCTTTACGGCATGGCTCAAGCGAACGCTCTACGAGGTGATCAACAAGCTGTTCAAACTTTGAACGCGAGAGTTTTTTCACCAGGTGTTTGGGAACACCATCAACTGCAGTGATATATGGTAAGTTGATTTCCGTTTCTACAGAAGAAGACAATTCAATCTTCGCTTTTTCAGCCGCTTCTTTCAACCGTTGCAATGCCATCGGGTCTTTTTTCAGATCGATGTTCGGTTCATCTTTTTTAAATTCTTCTGCCAGCCATCCGATGATCACCTGATCAAAGTCATCACCACCGAGATGTGTGTCACCGTTGGTGGATTTAACTTCAAAAACACCATCTCCTAAATCCAGTATAGAAATATCGAATGTGCCGCCGCCAAGATCATACACGGCAATCTTCATATCTTTATGCTTCTTGTCGAGGCCGTAGGCCAGTGCGGCTGCTGTAGGTTCATTGATGATACGCAGCACCTTCAGACCGGCAATTTCTCCGGCTTCCTTTGTCGCATGACGTTGTGAATCGTTAAAGTAGGCAGGCACCGTAATCACCGCTTCGGTGACTGGCTGACCGAGATAGTCTTCCGCCGTTTTTTTCATCTTCTGCAAGATCATTGCAGAAATTTCCTGCGGAGTATAGTTGCGATCATTTATCTTAACACGCACTGTATCATTTTCGCCTTTGACAACATCATAGGCAACATATTTCAGTTCTGCTGCTACCTCATCGTGCCTGCGGCCCATGAAACGCTTGATCGAAGCTATTGTATTCTTCGGGTTTGTGATTGCCTGTCGTTTTGCAGGAGCTCCCACTTTCCTCTCACCATTCTGAAGAAAGGCGACAACGGAAGGCGTTGTCCTGGCTCCCTCATCATTTGCAATTACAACCGGATCTGCACCTTCCATCACTGCTACGCAGGAATTGGTGGTGCCCAGGTCAATGCCAATTATTTTTCCCATGTTATTTATTTTTTAGAATTAGAACAGTCAGCCTTGTCAATAGTTATGCCACCGGATTGAATGCAAGAAATATTGGCACTATGCCATTATATAGTGGGGCTGGCAATCGTAATGGTGACAAAAAGACAGCAATCAGAAACAGAAGTCACCTTCTGTGTTTTCGAAACGGAGGTGTTTGGTGACCGTGCTGCACGCTAAAGTATCAATCGTATGATCATCTATCTGCACCTTATAAATAGTCTTGTAGAAGCGCGATGAAAAAAGGCCGAGTCCGTTTTCTATATTGGTATATTCAGGCTGAATATTGCCTGAAGTAAGTCCTTGTTGGGCTATGGCAACCTGGTTGTAGGTATCAAGGGTTTCGCCACCGGCAGAAAACATAAAGTCAAAATTTATCGCCTGCCGGTAAATGGTTGCATCATCTTTAAGCTGAGAATTGACGAAAGCATAAAATCCATCACCCGGAATATCATAATCCATGGTTTGACCACCACCTGTATTATTTGAACGTTTAGTGGAGAAGATTTCCCAATCAATATATTTATCTTCAAAAAATGACGGGTCAGCTACATTCACTTCCCTGTAGTTAAAACGGACGGTAAGTCCGTATATCTTTCCGTCTTTGGCGGAAACAAACTGTCCGTTGTAATTATCACCGGGGAAGAAATTTACCTTTTGGGTGGGCGTGGGGCGAAGTATGGCAAAATCATTGATGATTTCGGTTTCGGAACTGATCACTTTTCCGTTGTCGGATTCTGTAATCAATAAATGGTAACTGCTGTTTTGATCGAGCAACTCTTTGGTTTTATAAAGGAAATTAGGTGCTGCCGCAAAAATGCCGGTGTCCTTCACATATCCTTCAAGATTGCCGTCGACCTTTTCGAGCCCGATGGTCTTTTTCAAAACACCATTCTGAAATTGTTGCAACTCAACAGTGATATTTTGATAGTAAAGCGAATCCGGAATTTGTGCTATTTCCAATGCACTTGTTGATTTATCAAGAAATGCTTTGTTGACTTTTATATACTGAGCTGTATCCGTTGGATCAAGCAGGCCATATACAATAGCAATATCTTCCCAGTCAGAGGTTACATCAAAATCGGTTTTGCAGGAGAACAGGAGAGTGGATAGCAGTATGGCAACGATAAGGGAGTGCTTCATGGCCGCAAAAATATGAATAACTTCTGATTGTTGATTTCACAGGGCGTTGCCGGAAATCAATCATCGAGCACTGCAGCAGCTATTCATTGCATGCCGATTTTTTTGCCGGCACTTGCCGGTCAGTTTATTTTTTGTTGAGAGGAATCAATTCACATAGTATCTTTAGAGGGTTTGATGTTTGCTTAAGATCCGGATCTCCGCAACGATTTAAAATAAAGTACACCTATGCCACTTATCGGCCCGCTCATTGACCGCACCATTGCACTGAACGAACGGTTAAAGGAACAGCGTGATCGTCTGCTGCCTGTAAGCATTTTAAAACAACAGGAGCGTCAGCTGAAGCGATTGTTGCGAAAAGCAGCATTCACAGAATTTGGCAAGCATTTCAGGTTTTATAACATTTTGATGAAGCAGGATGTATTGAATGCCTACCGCGAAGCGGTACCGGTGTATCACTACAATTCCATTCTTGAAAACTGGTGGCAGCGCACACTCAATGGCGAAGACAATATCTGCTGGCCGGGCCGTACAAAATATTTTGCACTGAGCAGTGGCACTTCAGAGTCGGGAAGCAAGCGTATTCCGTTAACAATCGATATGATCAGGGCAATCAAGCGGGCTTCAGTAAAGCAAATACTTTCGGGAAGGCATTTTGGTTTTCCCCCCGAAATATTTGAAAAGCGTATCCTCATGCTGGGAGGCAGTACTGATCTCAATAAAAGGGGAAAATACTTTGAAGGAGATTTAAGCGGTATCAGCGCGAAAAAAATTCCATTCTGGTTCCAGGTATTTTATAAACCCGGCAAAAAAATAGCACAGGAAAAAGACTGGGACAGGAAGCTGAATGAAATTGCCCGTAAAGCGCCCGGCTGGGATATCTCTATCATCGTTGGCGTACCGGCCTGGATACAAATAATGCTGGAACGCATCATTGAATACAACGATCTCGAAAATATTCATGATATATGGCCTAACCTGATGTGTTATGTGCACAGCGGCGTTTCCTTCGAACCTTACCGGCAGGGGTTTAAAAAATTGTTTGGAAAGAAAGTAATAGATATTGACACCTACCTGGCATCAGAAGGATTCATAGCCTTTGCCGATCATGCGCATGCTGATGGAATGAAGATGCTGCTCACCAATGGTATTTACTATGAATTTATTCCCTTTAATGATGAGCATTTTGATGAGAATGGTGATCTAAGGGAAGGAACCAGGGCCCTGCATATAGGAGAAGTGGAAGCGCACAGTCCCTATGCGTTGCTGCTCACCACCTGTGCCGGAGCGTGGCGATACTTGATTGGTGATGTGATTGAATTTACGGATGTTGCCAGGGCGGAGATTATTATCGTAGGAAGAACGAAGCATTACCTCAGTCTTACGGGCGAGCATCTTTCTGTTGACAATATGAACCGTGCGATAGAGCTGGTAAATGAAGAACTGAATATCAATATACGTGAATTTACGGTGGCCGGCATTCCGCACGATGGCTTGTTTGCCCATCAATGGTATATCGGATGCGATGATCCTTTGGACGCGCAAGCGTTGCGTAATAAAATTGACGATCAGCTCCGGGTGTTGAACGATGATTATGCTACGGAACGTGCATCGGCATTAAAGGATGTATTTGTGCAGGTAATGCCGGCAGCAGTATTTATGGACTGGATGAGGAAACAGGGTAAACTGGGCGGACAGCATAAGTTTCCGCGCGTGCTGAAGAAAAAACAACTGGTTGACTGGCTGAATTACCTGGAACAGCGTAAATAAAAACCGCTTAACTGCTCATAAATTCGGCGCTGAGAGAGACAAACGAATTTAGACCACCGTCCATGTTTCTTTGCCGCGCAACAATTTGTCAAGGTCACCTGTGCCCATCTTTGCCAATGCAGCTTCAACCTGACCATTCATCACATCTTCATAGGTATCACGGTCTTTGACATAAAAGACGCCGAACGGTTTTGGAAAATGATGCTCGCTGTCATTCATTTCATAGAGGCGCGAAAGTATCATCGCCTTATTAATGTCTTTCGGCTGATGCACCATCAGGTCATCTTTCGAAAATCCGTCATTCAGATTCACTACCTGCGGTGTAAAGCCATCCAGCCTGATTCCCATTTCATCGTTATTCCCGAATATCAGCGGTTGACCTTCTACCATAAAAAGGTCATTCATTTTCTTCGTCCCTTTTTCCGTAAATAGTTCAAAAGCCTGATCGTTGTAGATGTTGCAGTTCTGGTAGATTTCAAGAAACGAAGCGCCTTTATGTTTCCATGTCTGGAGCAACATCTGTTGCAGATGGGCAGGGTCGCGATCCATGGAGCGTGCTACAAATGTGGCATCAGAACCAAGTGCCAATGCTATCGGATTAAACGGATGATCTACTGAGCCATAGGGCGTTGACTTGGTGATTTTGTTCACTTCCGAAGTGGGTGAATATTGTCCCTTCGTCAATCCGTATATCTGGTTGTTGAACATAAGTACGTTCACATCAAAGTTGCGCCGCATGAGGTGGATGAAATGATTACCGCCGATAGATAAAGCATCACCGTCGCCCGTAACGATCCACACACTCAGTTCCGGCCGCGTAGCCTTCAGGCCTGATGCTACTGCAGTTGCTCGTCCATGAATTGAATGCATGCCAAATGTGTCGGTGTAATACGGAAACCTGGAAGAACATCCGATGCCGCTGATGAAAACGAGGTCTTCTTTTTTTAATCCCAGTTGCGGTAGTATGGTATGCACCTGCTTCAGGATGGAATAATCACCGCAGCCGGGACACCAGCGTACATCCTGATCTGTTTGAAAATCTTTCGCGGTAAGTTTTACCACCGGTTCAGTTACTGTTGACGAGTCGATCATAATTTCAGTTATATTTTAGGTGTTGCAGTATGGTTGCTGCTTATGGAAGTCTTAGGCAAGTAATGATTTAATGCTGTTTACCAGTTCTGCTTTCATAATGGGTAATCCCTGAATCTTGTTAAATGGAATGGCCGGTATCATAAATTTATCGCGTATTACTTTCACTAACTGTCCATTATTAATTTCCGGTACTAAAACCTTGTCATAATTATGAAGCAACTCCCCTAAATTTTTCGGGAAAGGCTTCAGATAACGCAAATGAGCATGGGCAACTTTGTAACCCTCGTCCTGCAGTTCTTTAACGGAAGCTTTTATTGATCCGTAAGTTCCACCCCATCCCAACACAAGCAATTCACCTTTTTCAGGGCCGCTGTCCAGGGATTGTAATGGAATATAGTCAGCCACGAGCTCAACTTTTTCTTCCCTTAATTTCACCATGAATTCATGATTTTCCGGTTCATACGAGATGTTGCCGGTGATATTTTGTTTCTCAAGACCGCCAATCCGGTGCTCCAGTCCCCTTGTGCCGGGTATGGCCCAGGGCCTGGCAAGTTTTTCATCACGCGCATACGGCATAAATTTTTCGCCGTTCTCCATGGGCTTCGCAAAGGATGTCTTGATTTCCCTGAGATCATTGCCTGAAGGGAATCTCCATGGTTCTGCACCATTGGCAATATAGCCGTCACTCAGCAAAATAACCGGTGTCATATGCTGAATGGCAATGCGTGCGGCTTCCAGCACCGTGTCAAAACAATCTGCAGGAGATCTCGCTGCGAGTACCGGCATCGGGCATTCGCCGTTTCTTCCGTAAAGTGCATGCAGCAGGTCAGCCTGTTCTGTTTTGGTAGGTAATCCGGTAGACGGGCCGCCTCTTTGTATGTCGCAAATGACCAAAGGAATCTCCAGCATCACAGCTAATCCCATGGCTTCCAGCTTAAGCGCCATGCCAGGGCCGGAAGTGGTGGTAACACCCAGCGAGCCTCCAAAGGAGGCGCCAATGGCCGAACAGATGGCAGCGATTTCGTCTTCCGCCTGGTAGGTGCGGATGCCGAAATTTTTGAATTTCGCCAGTTCATGCAGGATGTCAGAGGCCGGTGTGATTGGATATGCACCCAGGAAAAGCGGTAACCCTGACTTTTGCGATGCGGCAACCAATCCAAGACTGAGTGCCTGATTGCCCATGATGTTGCGGTAAGTGCCCGGTTCCATTTTGGCCTTCTCCACATGGTATCTTGTGGTAAAAGTTTCCGTAGTGTCGCCGTAGTGATAACCTGCCTTCAGGGCACGGAGATTCGCTTCCTTCACATCGTCCTGCTTCGCAAATTTCTTGGTAATAAAATTAATGGTGTTTTCCATCGGGCGGTCAAACATCCAATAGAGAAAGCCGAGTACAAACATATTCTTGCAACGGTCCTTTTCCTTTACACCCAGCTGAATATCTTCCGTGGCTTCACGGGTCATACGCGTAACGTCCACTTTAATGAGGTTATATCCATCCAGAGTGCCGTCATCCAGTGGGTTTTTATCGTATCCGGAAAGCTTGAGATTCTTTAAGTCAAACCCGGAAGTATTGGCTATAATGATTCCTCCCTTCTTCAGATTGAAGAGGTTTACCTTCAGTGCAGCGGAATTCATCGCCACCAGTACATCGCATTTATCACCCGGTGTATAGATTTCCTTGCTGCCAAAGTTGAGCTGATAACCTGAAACGCCGGCTACAGTCCCGATTGGTGCCCGAATTTCAGCGGGAAAATCAGGGAAAGTGCCGAGATCATTGCCAAAGAGTGCGGCGGTATTGGTAAACTGTCCTCCGGTAAGCTGCATCCCATCACCCGAATCGCCGGCAAATTTGATGACTACTTCTTCTAATACTTCGAAATTTTTAGTACTCATATAAACTGCTGTAATTTTATTTATTGAAAAATATCCGACGCAAAAACACGCTGCTGGTATTGCAGAAACGCCAATTTCAAGCTAAAAGTCAACCGCTGCAATATATGCATTGTAGCCATTGCGGCAAATGATGAAAGTCGTATTGTTTTTAACATTGTTTGCAGGAGTTCCAATGTTCCATTATCACACATCGCAATAACAGGAACGGTGAACTTACTCACGTAACAGGCAGCAAAATTACAACATCAGCATAAAGGATCCGCACTCATAATTTAAGCTTTACATACACCGGCAAGTGGTCGCTGAAACCAATCGGCTTCCCCTCTTCGAATGTTCTGTAGGGAATCATTTGCTGATAGGCAGGTTCTTCAATCAACAGCCAGTCCGGTTTAAAAATGTAGATATCGCGAAAGCTCTTTTGTTCATCAAGTTGATCTTTGACGAGAGCATTGGAAAGAATGATCTGAATAAACCTACTCCAGTCACCTCTGTAAAACTCCGAACCTTCTCCTGCTTTCCAGTCGAAATTATTGGCCGGATCATACAATGAATTGCCGATTGATAAATCAGGCGCTTTCGAGGCACGCAGCGTCTGCGAAATGGAGGCATCGCTTGGATTATCATTGAAATCACCCATCAGCACCAGCTTTGCGTTCGGAACCTTCTGCAGAATGGAATCTGCCGCTTTCCGCAATACCGTGGCAGCCAGCTCACGCCGTGGCTGTGATTCGGCAGTGCCGCCGCGGCGGGAAGGCCAGTGATTAAGGAACAGGTACAAAGTATCTTTTGATGGAGTGACTCCGGTAACCAGCAGGATATCCCTTGTCGGGTGTGCGTCAAACTTGCTGATATCTACTTTGATGGCATGGCTGCCGATCACCCTGAATGACTTTTTTTTGTAAATCATTGCAACATCAATTCCCCGCATATCAGGGGATTCATGGTGAACGATCCCGTAATCCATTTTCTTCAGTGCAGGGTGGTTCAGCAAATCAGTAATGACGTCCTTGTTTTCCACTTCCGAAAAGCCGACGATATCTGCGCCCTTGCCATCATTCATCGCAGCAAGCACACGGGCAATGTTATCACTCTTCGCCCTGTATTTGTCATCGGTCCACTTGTATTTACCGCCGGGCAGAAACTCTGCATCATCCGTGGCAGGATCGTCCTTCGTGTCAAACAGGTTTTCGACATTGTAAAATGCAATCATGAAACTGGTCGCGCCCGTTTCCAGCCGGTGCTTTTCATACGGTATTTTGGAACCTTGTATGGAGTTGACGCTGGTACAAAACAATAATAGGACGGCCGGGAAAAAAGTAAGCAGGTAACGTATTCGCATAATATTTTTTGAGAGGGCAAAAATAAAAGTATAATCAGGTTATCGGCAGATTCTTTTTCAGGGTGTTTCCTGTGCTGCCTGCATTTATTGGGATAAATTCTTGCGTGGCATTTTACTATTGAATAAAAATTTTACTTTTGCGCTCCCGTGTCATCAGGGATGGATGGCTGAATGCTTTACGTATAAAGGCCGTCTGCAATTGCCAAACAGACACAGGCTCGTAGCTCAGTTGGTTAGAGCGCTACACTGATAATGTAGAGGTCGGCAGTTCAACTCTGCCCGGGCCTACTTCAATTGCAGTAGTCCCGGACAACTGGGGCGAATTTATTTTGAATGGATTTCCCGTACACTTTTTCTCAAAAGCTGGCGGACAAAAAACGGGGGTGTAGCTCAGCTGGCTAGAGCGCCTGCCTTGCAAGCAGGAGGTCATCGGTTCGATTCCGTTCACCTCCACCCAAAACCACTTCAGCAATGAGGTGGTTTTTTTTTGCGATGATGGATAGAGCATCCCGACTGAAGTCGGGAGGGTTATTGGTTCGATTCCGTTTACTTCCTCCGACAAAACCACTTCGGATCAGGGTGGTTTTTTTTGCCGGCATGAGTTCTGCTCAGCCCTTAGTATTTTAGATGCAGGAGCCACTGATACAATTCCATCTTTCAACTTCAACAGAGTATAAATATGAAAGCATTAGTTACCGGTGTTCATGGCACCATAGGGTCGGTGTTGTGCAGCCTCCTGAAACAAAGAGGTATTGACGTGGTCGGATGGAACAGGCAATTGATTCCAACGGATGATTACAGGCGCATGGAGAACTTCATGCTGGAAGTTCATCCTGATGTGTTATTCCATCTTGCTTATACTTCACAACATCACAACAGCCCTGAGTCGTGGAAGGTCAATGTCGCATGGCCCGGTGAACTTGCGTGGATTACCAGTAGACTGAAGGTGAAGTTTGTATTCACCAGCACCAACCTCGTTTTTTCAAACAGGCAACCCGCACCATTTGACACCGCTTCTAAACCGGATGCAGCATCAGGTTATGGTTATGAAAAGCGTATGGCGGAAGAACGGGTACGTGCACAAAATCCGGATGCACTGATTGCCCGTTTGGGTTGGCAGATTGGCTATGCAGCCGGAACTAATAACATGATAGATTATCTGCAAAGGCAGATGGATGAAAGCGGTATCATACGTGCCAATGTAAACTGGAAACCGGCCTGCTCTTTTCTACAGGATACATGTAATCAATTGATTCACCTGACTGCTGATTACCCACCCTCATTGTATCATTTGGATGCCAACGTACGTTGGAATTTTTATGAAATTGCAACAGCCCTGAATAAACTTCATGGCAATCCATGGAAAGTTGAAACTGTGTCCGGAGCGATAATGGATTACCGGATGACAGATACCAGGTTGCAGCTTCCCGCTCTAATAAATTACCTTGATTTACCTTGATTTTTGTTGTCAATTAGTGTAATTGGGTGCAGATGATCGATACTTAAATATTCGTTTATTATTTAGAATATATTATGATATATTTGGTTAATTATCTCAAGTAACCTAAAACCTATCACTATGAAGAAAATCACAACACTTTGCTTAGTGTTCACTTGCATCTTCTATTCCGGGCTTGCACAAAGTGGCCCCGGAGGTATTGGTGATGTTTCTGGTAATTCCATTTTACAACTCTGGCTCCGTGGCGATGCAGGAATAGTTGTTAATACAAATTCTCCGCAACGGGTAAAAGAATGGCAGGATCAATCCGGAGCAAATAACCATGTATCTTCTACCGGAGGATCAAAGCCATTCTATGTGGAACCACCTGCTGTACCGGGTGTAAAATTTAACGGCAGACAATATTTACAGGCACCGGCAAGTTCAAGTTTCTACCCGACAACTGCTACTATTTTTATTGTTAAGAAAAAGGAGTTTACGGGCACTGCTATCTCTTTATCCCCCAACGGTTACTCCCAGGAATTCCTGATACTAAATGAAAGAATTTATCACCATCACTCCTCCGGTAATTATGCTGCGCAGTCTTCTCCTTGCCTGAGCTCAATGCCCGATAATGAGATTTGTATTGTAGAAGGCATGTGGGGAGCGGGCGCAACCGACATTACCTATTATACAAATGGATTGCTGTCAACAGAACCGAAAGATCAGCAAGGCGTTCAGGTTTCACTATCGCCTGTTAACCGGAAAATTACAATTGGTCAAAGAGATGTATTCACCCCATCCGAATATCTGACAGGTACCATCTTTGAAGTGATTGGCTATAATGTTAAGTTGACAAATGAACAAAGAATTGCGGTGGAGAATTACCTCGCATGCAAATACGGTATTACAAATGATGTCTGTGGTGCACTAGGCAGTTGCGACGGGAAAAGCATGGAGCTGTCCACTTTCAAAACTGAAGATGAACTCAACATTTATCCAAATCCTGTGACGACTCAATTGTATATTGATTTTGGAAAAAGCTTCATGGGAAATAATGTAAATGTCAGCGTGGTAAACCTGCTGGGTCAAACCGTGATGTCAAAGCAAATTAGCCTTGATTCCTACGAGGGATCCATACCCTTGACCGTTGATCAGCTGGCACCGGGGAATTACCTGCTTATTGCAGAACAAGGTCAGCGCATCGTTTCTGAAAAGTTTGTGATACAATAGGTAGGTAATAGATCATCTGCTTGCTCACAAATTTTTGCTCCCGGAGCGTAGTCGAAGGGCGCAACAATTTATTTCGCACTTCTCGAAATCCGGCGCTTCGACTCGCTCAGCTACCGGATTTTTTTACCTTGAACGAAGCCGAAGAGTAAGCCGAATAGCATTAGCTTACTTATCCTTTTCAAACATGCCTTCACTGCTGTTGTGGGCGTACAACGAATTTGTTTTGTTAAAAGGCACGACAACATGTAAATGAAGCCATTAACGAGATGATAAGGTCAAGCATTATCTGTAAATACTATGCCGGAACAATATCAATTGATGCTTCCTGCATTTCATACAATTGGAATAAAATTCCCTAACCTTGCGTTCGTGATTCAGGATCAATAATAGCGTGTTGCATGTTCGAATTTCATAAGGATAAGGAAACCTATTTCAACTATCAGAAGGAGAATGCTGCGAAGTGGGTCATCCCTTTTGTCGAAAAAGGAATGCCTGTAAATGCCGGCATGAATGTATTGGAAATCGGTTGTGCAGAAGGAGGGGTGCTGAAAGCATTTTTAGAGAGGGGATGCACCGGAGTAGGAGTTGAACTGAGTCCTTCAAGAGCGGAACTGGCAAGCAATTTTTTGAAGCAGGAAATAGCGGAACAGTGTGTTTCTATCATCGCAAAAGATATATACGATCCTTCCTTTTCCAGTGAATTCAAAAATGCATTCGACCTTATTATTCTTAAAGATGTTATTGAACACATCCATGATCAGCAAAAGCTGATGGATCAGTTAAAGTTGTACCTGAAACCGGAAGGGAAAATCTTCTTCGGATTTCCGCCATGGTACATGCCATTTGGCGGCCATCAGCAGGTCTGCAAAAACAGATGGCTGTCTAAACTTCCCTATTATCACCTCTTGCCAATGCCGCTATTTAGAATGGTACTGAAGTGGGGAGGTGAATCGCAACAGTCTGTTGAAGACCTTGCCGAAATAAAAGAGACCGGAATTTCAATCGAACGTTTCGAAAAGATATTGAAGCGCCTCGGCTACATCATTGATCAACGGGTTTATTACCTCATCAATCCAATTTACGAATACAAGTTTGGATGGAAGACCAGAGAGCAAAACAAACTGGTAGCTGCCGTTCCCTGGGTGAGAGATCTTTTTACAACGGCCATGTATTATCTCGTCAGCCTTAAGAACAAGTGATAGATCAAAGCAATTTACTTTCTCATCATAGCTTCAATATCTTTTACTTCTGAAGGAATCATATCCATCAGGTCCACAGGGGCACCATTCGTTACCAGGATGTCATTCTCTATCCTGATACCGATGTTTTCTTCCGGAATATAGATGCCGGGCTCGCAGGTGAATACCATACCGGGTTGTATAGGATCAAACCGTGTTCCGAGGTCATGCACATCAATGCCAAGATGATGCGAAGTGCCATGCATGAAGTATTTTTTATACAATGGTTTTTCAGGATCCTGTTTTTTAACAGCAGCTTTCTTCAGTAATCCAAGTCCGATTAATTCTTCTTCCATCATCTGGCCCACAATCTTATGATATTCATTAATGATAGTGCCTGGAATGAGGAGGTTAATGGCCTGCTTTTGTACCCGCAGCACAGCCTGGTAAACTTCTTTCTGACGTGGCGAAAAGCGGCCGTTCACCGGTATGGTGCGGGTGAGATCGGCGGCATAATTTCCGTAGTCGGCACCAAAATCAAGCAATAGCAGGTCGCCGCGCTTGCAAGGCTGATTGTTATCCGTATAATGCAGCACACAGGCATTCTTTCCGCTTGCAATAATGGGTGTATAGGCATGCCCGCCGGAGCGGTTTCGTAGAAATTCATGGGTAATTTCAGCTTCTATCTCATACTCCATCACCCCCGGCTTAGTATATTTTAATACTCTTTCAAAAGCGATGGCCGTTATGCGTATAGCTTCCTGAATGATGTTGACTTCTGTTCTTGATTTTATCTGCCTTAGTTGTAGCATGACCGGCGCGCTGCGGCGGTACTGATGCGCGGGATACTGCCGCATCAGTGCATGTGCCCGTCGTAGATTTTTGTCTTCAACCTGGGGTTGTGCACGATAATTTTCATTCGTATCAACATACACAAATTCCGCAAAGGTCATGAGCATGTGCTGTATGGAGGGCAGTTCATCAATCCAAAGGATGGTTTTTATGCCTGATGCAAATTGCGCTTCTGCAATGGTATATTTATGGCCTTCCCAAACGGCTATCATTTCATTCGTTCTCCGTAGAAATAAAACCTCTTTGTACTCTGGCAGAGGACAGTCAGGATAGATGATGAGCAGCGTTTCTTCCTGGTCAATACCGGTCAGGTAGAAGAGGTCTGCCTGTTGCCGGAACTGAAAATTCATGTCGCCGCTGCGGGGCATTTCATCATTCGAATGGAAGAAGGCGATGGAATTAGGGGGTAACTGCGCAGCAAACCGCTTCCGGTTTTCAATATATAACTGCTGATCCATCGGAAGGTATTTCATATTAATTGGGTTTATGGGAAATTTTTTTGAAGATCCAAACCTACAAGTTTACCAAAGAAAACAAAAAAGGAGCAGGTAGTCAAGTAATCAGGTAATCAAGGAGGTCTTTACCGGAAGCTAAAATTATTACTATCAGTCGCTTTGCCTCAGCCGCTTTTTAAGCCATGACAATGCACTTCTACAAACTTTCTACGGCTATTGCATATCCCGCAAATTCAACTTACTTTTGCACCCTCTAAAATTTTAGCTGTAAATCAGAATGCCTACCATTCAACAACTTGTACGTAAAGGAAGAACGATCATCCGCTCCAAGAGTAAGTCAAGAGCCCTGAACAGTTCACCGCAAAAGAGAGGAGTTTGCACCCGTGTTTATACGACCACTCCAAAGAAACCGAATTCTGCACTCAGAAAGGTTGCAAAAGTCCGGCTAACCAATGGCATTGAAGTGATCTCCTATATTCCGGGTGAAGGACATAACCTGCAGGAACACTCAATCGTATTGATTCGCGGCGGCCGTGTTAAAGATTTGCCGGGTGTGCGTTATCATATTGTTCGAGGTGCATTAGACACCGCAGGTGTAAATGACCGGAAGAAGAGCCGCAGCAAGTACGGAACTAAAAGACCAAAAGCAGGAGCAGCTAAAAAATAATTCCTAAAACAGCAGTTTTCTATTTAATAACATGAGAAAGTCCAGAGCAAAAAAACGCCCGATTCTACCGGATCCGAAGTTTAATGATGAAATGGTAACCCGTTTTGTAAATACACTGCTGAAGCAGGGAAAAAAGACGACTGCCTTTCAAATCTTTTATGACACTATTGATAAGATAGCTGATACCACTAAGGAAGAGGGATTTCCAATCTGGAAAAAAGCTGTGGAAAATCTGATGCCTGCTGTTGAAGTGCGCAGTCGCCGTATCGGTGGTGCTACGTTTCAGATTCCGGCAGAAGTTCGTCCTACCCGTAAAACGGCTCTGGCTATGAAATGGCTGATCAATTATGCAGCCGCCCGCAGTGGCCGGTCAATGGCCGACAAGTTAGCTGCCGAATCCATTGCAGCAGCCAAGGGAGAGGGGGCAGCCTTCAAGAAGAAGGAAGATACCCACAAAATGGCAGAAGCCAATAAGGCTTTTGCTCACTTCAGGATTTAATCATCTCAGCTTTTTAACATTTTTATGGCTCAGGATTTAAAGTTTACCCGAAACATCGGGATAGCTGCGCACATTGATGCCGGCAAAACAACCACCACGGAACGCATTCTTTACTATACTGGTGTTTCGCATAAAATCGGTGAAGTGCATGACGGTGCTGCCACGATGGATTGGATGGTGCAGGAGAAGGAGCGGGGTATCACCATCACGTCTGCTGCTACACGGTGTTTCTGGAAATACAAGGACAAAGAATACAAAGTAAATATCATTGATACACCCGGTCACGTCGATTTTACCGTCGAGGTAGAACGTTCTTTACGTGTTCTTGATGGTATGGTAGCACTGTTTTGCGCAGTTTCCGGCGTAGAACCTCAGTCAGAAACGGTGTGGCGCCAGGCTAATCGTTATAAGGTTCCCCGTATCGGTTTTGTGAATAAAATGGATCGGAGCGGCGCTGATTTTCTGGATGTGGTAAAACAAGTGAAGGAAAAATTAGGTGCCAATCCCGTTCCGCTGCAATTGCCTATCGGAGCTGAAGATTCATTTAAAGGCGTGGTTGACCTGGTGCTGAATAAAGCCATCATCTGGGACGATACCACGCAGGGTATGACCTATAAAGAGATTCCGATACCGGATGATATGAAGGAACTGGTGGAAGAATATCGTACCATTATGATTGAAGCGGTTGCCTCCTACGATGATAAGATCCTTGAAAAATACCTGGAGGACGCTGATTCGCTTACCGTAGAGGAGGTGATGGAAGCCATCCGTAAAGCAACCATAGACATTGCTATTATTCCTATGCTATGCGGCTCGTCCTTCAAAAATAAGGGAGTGCAGGCGATGCTTGATGCGGTGATCACCTACTTGCCGTCCCCTTTGGATCTGGAAGCCGTAAAAGGAATAAATCCAAATACAGAAGAGGAAATTTTCCGCAAACCGGATGCAAAGGAACCATTTACCGCTTTGGCTTTTAAAATCATGACTGATCCATTTGTCGGCCGTCTTGCTTTCTTCCGTGTCTATGCGGGTACGCTCAATGCAGGTTCTTATGTTTTAAATACCAGAACAGATAAGAAGGAGAGGATTTCGCGTATTTTTCAGATGCATGCCAACAAGCAAAATCCGATAGAAGTAATTGAAGCCGGAGATATCGGAGCTGCCGTAGGATTTAAAGAGATAAGGACAGGTGATACTCTGTGCGATGAAAAAAATCCGATCATCTTGGAAACGATCAAGTTCCCGGATCCGGTAATTTCAATAGCAGTTGAAGCCAAAACGCAAGCTGATGTTGATAAACTGGGTAATGCGCTTGCCAAACTTGCCGAAGAGGATCCAACCTTCAAGGTTCGTGTGGATGATGAAACCAGTCAAACCATCATCAGTGGTATGGGTGAGTTGCACCTGGAGATTATTGTTGACAGATTAAAGCGTGAATTCAAGGTTGAATGTAACCAGGGCGCTCCGCAGGTTGCTTACAAAGAAACCATCACCAAGACCATCAAGCACCGCGAAGTATTCAAGAAGCAAACAGGTGGCCGTGGTAAGTTCGCAGATATTCATGTGGAAGTTGGGCCTGTGGGCGAGGGCGAAAAAGGATTGGTCTTTGTAAATGAAGTATTTGGTGGCGCTATTCCGCGTGAGTTTATTCCGCCGGTGCAAAAAGGTTTTCAGGCCGCTATGTCTGCCGGTGTGTTGGCGGGTTTCCCTGTTGATGACCTTAAGGTGACGCTGTATGATGGAAGCTACCATAATGTGGACTCCGATCAGATGGCATTTGAGCTGTGCGCCAAGTATGCATTCAGGGAAGTGTGTGCCAAAGCAAATCCCATTCTGCTTGAACCGATCATGAAAGTGGAAATTGTTTCTCCGGAAGAATATACAGGCGATGTGGTAGGTGATCTGAATCGCCGCCGCGGACATCTTGAATCAATGGAAATGAAAGGCAACGCCCAGGTGATCAAGGCTAAGGTGCCTTTATCAGAAATGTTCGGTTACGTAACACAATTGCGTACGATTACTTCTGGTCGCGCCACATCCATCATGGAGTTTTCGCACTATGCCCCTGCCCCCAATGCCATCACCGAAGAGGTGGTGTCAAAGGCAAAAGGAAAAGTGAAGGCGGAAGCCTAACACTTATTAAAGTTTGCATGTAAAGCCCTCTAGATCCGGAGGGCTTTTTTATTGTAGATAGGCCAGTGACTATCGTGAAAATTGAAAATTGGCCTTTAGATGCTGATTATTGACTATTGATTTTTTCGATCGACAATAATGAATATTCAATATTCAGCACGCAATTATTGTCAATGACTTGCTTACCCGTTAGTCATTTCATAATAGAAAAATAAAATATGTATTAAGAAGTCGGCGAGGAAGACCATGGCCAAATCCTAAATGACTGCTTGCCGAGTATGCGTCGACCTTATCGTTTTTCTCAATCCGTTGCTTTCACCCGGAAAATTCCACCTCTACTTATATGGGATTGATTGAAGCTCTTATGAATATTTCTTTTGCGTTTAATTATTCAACAAAAAATCAGCAAATGAAAACAAATTTCAAATTGATCATCAACGGCATTTTATTATCTGTATCCTGCATCCTGCATACAGATTTGAAAGCACAAAATGCCAATACCACACTATCCAATCTGGCTGCTCCTACAGCGGTCAATAAGGCTTTGCTGCCGGTAAGCGTTGCAACATTTGATCTGGGATCAACTGCAAAAACCTGGCGCGACATTTACCTTGATGGATCGCTCTTTCTCGACGGAAGTAAATTTCTCACCAATGGTACCTCATCAAATTCTGTCTTTGTGGGTAGTCTTTCAGGATCAACAGCAATTGGTTCAAATAATTCCTTCATGGGTTATTTGAGCGGATCCAAAACAACTTCCGGATTCGGCAATACATTTTTAGGTGCGTATGCCGGAGAGCATAACATAGCCGGAAGTGAAAATGTATGTATCGGTTACCTCACAGGAGCCGTTGGTGCACCGTCAGATTTAGGTAGTAACAATACGTACGTTGGTTCACAGATCACCTCGTGGGTGCCAAATGTCACCAATGCTACAGGCATAGGATACAACGCAGATGTAACGGTGAGCAATACAGCACGTGTCGGCTCAGGCATCAGCAGGATTGGAATTGGCAAGGAATGCTCCTCATCCAGTATCCTCGAATTTTCAGCCACTTCGGCTAAGCTTTCCAGTGGCGGCACCTGGACTAATTCAAGTGATGAACGACTGAAAGAAAACAAGGAAGTGCTTGATAAGAACAAGATTCTCGACAAAGTCAATCATCTGAGCATCACCCGCTGGAACTATAAGGTGGATGGCAGCCGGAAGTACATTGGCCCGATGGCGCAGGATTTTCACAGGTTATTTGAGGTGGGTGACGACACCACCATATCTACCATCGATCCTGCAGGTATTGCTTTGCTTAGTATTCAGGCTTTAAGTGTACAGATTAATGCTTTGATGAAACAGAATGCTGATCTTCAGCAACAGATCAATGAATTGAAAGATATCGTCGCGCCTTGCCAGTTGCCCTCCATGTCAAAAGTAGAGTCATCTGCGAATACCAGTATTCCGGTTTTAGGTATGAATATCCCGAATCCGTTCGATAGCAGAACATTAATTCCGGTCAATATTCCTGCTTTTAAAAGTTATGCCGTTATACTCATTACATCCGCTGCTTCAGGCAGGCTGGTTCGTACCATTCCGGTAACACAAGGCGACTCCCATGTTACATTTGAAGCTAACGATCTTCCGGGTGGTACCTATGCCTACTCACTGTATATCGATGATCATTTAATAGATACTAAGAAGATGCAGATTCTGCACTAACGGTACAAGTACCCTTACGTGGAATACATTTCCGGACGGTTGGTTCCAGGGAAAATCATCTTATGTGAAGAATATGGCAAAAAGAGCGCTATTGGCCGCTCTTTTTGGTTGTAGCCGGTGCCTGATAATAATCCTGTCAGGGTTAATTGTCAGCATTTTGTAAAAGCAAGCTAATATTCAACTAAATGCCAGTTGAACTATCGGAGTTGATTTTAAACGGTCTTCTTTTTGTAAAGTCCTTTGCTTGTTCAAAAACTTTCAAAATGAATACTAAATATCAGGTTCTCGGGGAAATTGGAAGTTGGCTGCTCGCCGCAATTTTCATCTTTACCACCGTCAAGATCGTTGCGCTCCTTTTCTTCTGATATTGTACACTTGCCCGGTAAAAAACGGACTTATCGGGAGCCGGCAATTATCGGGTAGCCAGACGCTATGGTTACCTGCTTTGGTCTAAATGGCATTCAATTATCATCAGGCTGTCTTCAACACAAAATTCTTTTTCATCCTATTGGAGATACCAAGTTGTTGTCATACCTTTGCAATCCGTTTTTAAAAGCTCATTGAAATAAATGGCACAGAGAATCAGAATAAAGCTATTATCGTATGACCACAGTCTGGTAGACAAAAGCTGTGAGAAGATTGTGAAAACGGTGCGCAGCACCGGTGCCGTTGTGGCGGGACCTATACCCCTTCCCACTGAAACAAAAATTTTCACTGTGTTGCGTTCTCCGCACGTGAATAAGAAAGCCCGCGAACAGTTCAAACTCTGTACTTACAAACGCTTACTTGACATTTACACCTCATCATCCAAAACAGTGGATGCGCTGAGCAAATTAGAATTGCCCAGTGGTGTTGAGATTAACATTAAAGGTTAAAAGACACTACCAACATGAAAGGCATTATTGGAAAAAAGGTCGGCATGACCAGCTATTTTGATGAAACCGGAAAAAACATTTCCTGTACGCTCATCGAAGCCGGCCCATGTACGATTACACAAATCAAAACCAATGACAAGGACGGCTATAGTGCAGTGCAGTTAGGTTTTGATACAAAAAAGGACAAGAATACCACCAAGCCGCTTCAAAAGCATTTTGCAAAAGCAGGTTCACCAGCCAAGCGGAAGTTGCTCGAATTCCGGGATTTTGGCACGGAAAAGAATCTTGGGGACACAGTTTCTGTAGACATATTTGAGGTTGGCGAAAAAGTTAACATCGTAGGTGTTTCCAAAGGCAAAGGCTTTCAGGGTGTTGTTAAACGTCATGGTTTTCATGGGGTAGGTGGACAAACGCATGGTCAGCATGACCGCAACCGCGCTCCCGGTTCGCTGGGTGGTTCTTCTTATCCATCCAGGGTATTCAAAGGATTACGTATGGCAGGCCGCGACGGAGGGAAAACAGTGAAGATCAGGAACGTATCCGTACTGCGCATCTTCGCTGATAAGAATCTGATGGTTGTTAACGGATGTATTCCCGGCCCGAAGGGTTCATATGTTGTAATTAAAAATGAAAATTAATTAAAGCCTCACCGCGATAATCATTGAACCATGAAAGTTGACGTTTTAAAAACAGATGGTAACAAAGCAGGAAGGAGTGTGGATCTTCCCGATGCATTTTTTGCTGTGGAACCCAATGACCATGCTATCTACCTTACGGTGAAGCAATTTCTGGCCAATCAACGCCAGGGTACACATAAGGCAAAGGAAAAATGGGAAGTCTCCGGATCCACCAAGAAATTACACAAACAGAAAGGTACCGGTGGTTCAAGAAAGGGAAGCATCAAGAGTCCCTTATTTCCGGGTGGTGGACGGGTGTTCGGCCCTAAACCACGTGATTATAGCTTCAAGCTGAATCAAAAAGTTAAGGACCTTGCCAGGAGATCTGCTTTAAGTTACAAGGCAAAGGATAACAGTATCACGATCATCGAAGATTTTAAACTGCCGGATCATAAAACCAGGGAGTTTGCACAGATACTTAAGAATCTTGGCTTGGCGGGTAAGAAGACAATTATGGTTATAAATGAAGGCGATGAGCATTTGATGATAGCCAGCCGCAATGTGCAGAAGAGCCGAGTAGCTAAAGTGAGTGATTTAAACACTTATGAAATAATGAATGCATCTACACTTGTTTTTGTAGAAAGCAGTTTGAAACATTTTGAATCAGCTAATAATTAAAACGGAATTTATCTCATGGGAGAAATACTGATCAGGCCGTTAATTTCAGAAAAGTTGAATTCGCTTAATCAAAAATTCAACAAGGTTGGTTTTGTGGTGGCAAGGAATGCAAATAAGATTCAGATCAAGAATGTGGTAGAGAAAATGTACGGTGTAACCGTAAAATCTGTTTCCATAACTGTATTGCCCGGCAAAACGAAACAGCGCAACACCAGGAAAGGAGTTTCAACAGGTATGAAGAGCCCGATAAAAAAGGCATACATAACCCTCGCCAAAGGCGAAACAATAGATTTCTACGCAAACATCTGATCAGTCAGAGTGCGGACACGTGGCTGCGGACAGTTACGTTAAAATGATGAATAGCAACTAACGTTAAAGATTAGCGGAAAAGTAATCAAAGATGGCAGTAAGAAAATTAAATCCGGTTACACCGGGGTCAAGGTTCAGAATCATCAATGCTTTTGCAGAGATAACCACCAGTACGCCTGAAAAGAGCCTGCTGGAACCCATTAAAAAAACGGGCGGCAGAAACAGTGACGGACACCGTGCGATGCGCTATATCGGTGGCGGACATAAACAGATGTACCGTATTATCGATTTCAAACGCGATAAGCATGGCGTTCCCGGTGAAGTTAAATCCATTGAATACGACCCCAACCGTTCAGCCTTTATTTCCCTTATTCAGTATAAGGACGGTGAAAAAAGATATATCCTGGCGCCTGCCGGCATTAAAGTAGGGCAAACAGTGCTCTCCGGCCCCGAAGCTCCTCCTGAAATCGGTAATGCCCTTTTCCTGAAGGATATTCCACTCGGTACAATCATACATAATATAGAACTGCATCCCGGAAAAGGCGGTGCCATGGCGCGGAGTGCCGGCGCTAATGCGCAGCTGAGTGCGAAAGAAGGGAAGTATGCGATAATCAAACTGCCGTCCGGCGAAAACCGAATGGTGCTGGCAAATTGCATCGCTACCATTGGTTCTGCATCAAATTCAGATCACAATACAGAAAGATCAGGTAAGGCAGGCAGCAACCGTTGGAAAGGTATACGTCCAAGGGTGCGCGGTGTGGCTATGAATCCGGTTGATCACCCGATGGGCGGTGGCGAAGGCAAAGCCTCAGGGGGCCATCCACGTTCGAGAACAAGCAAGTATGCCAAAGGCATGAAGACGCGGCATCCAAAAAATGTTTCAAATAAATTCATAATCAGCAGGAAGAAGAAATAGATCATAGTTCTTCCGGTGGAGGAGTTAATAAATTAAAGCATTAACCGATCAAGAATAACTAATAACTCAGCATGAGCAGAAGTATTAAAAAGGGACCCTATGTTGATCACAACCTACAGGAAAAGGTGGATAAGATGACCAACACCGGTAAGAAGACAGTGATTAAAACATGGTCACGCCGTTCTACCATCACACCTGAGTTTGTGGGAAACACATTTGCAGTACACAATGGCAATAAGTTTATTCCCATCTATGTGAGTGAGAATATGGTAGGGCATAAGCTGGGAGAGTTTGCACCTACCCGCAATTTTAAAGGTCATTCATCAAAGAAAATTGTTTAAGCCATGGCAGAAGCAAGAGCCGTTTTGAGAAATTGCCCTTCATCACCACGTAAGATGCGTTATGTTGCAGATATGATACGTGGGATGGATGCAGAAAAAGCACTTTTTGTACTGCAACACAGTGCAAAATTCGGTGCCAAACCCCTGGAGAAACTCCTGCGATCTGCCATCGATAACTGGGAGAAAAAAAATGAAGGGGTGCGAATTGAAGATGCACAACTCATTGTCAAAACATTGTTTGTGGATGGTGGTGCCATGTTGAAGCGTTGGTTACCTGCACCGCATGGAAGAGCCTATAAAAAACGGAAGCGTTCCAATCATGTTACACTGATCGTGGATTCGAAGATTGTAACTGGAGAAAAGGTACAGGCAACTGCAGCAAAAGAAGCAGACAATTCAGTTGCACCGGTTGCAGAGTCACCGGTTAAGAAATCGTCAAGAGCAAAAAAGGCTGCTAAAGAAACAGTAAAAGCATAAAATAAAATCACCCAATAGACTAAAACAACTGCATGGGACAAAAAGCAAATCCGATTGGTAACCGTCTCGGAATTATTAAAGGATGGGAATCCAACTGGTACGGTGGACGTGAGTTTGCCGAAAAGCTGGTAGGCGATGAGAAGATCCGCAACTACCTGAGAGCTCGCATAACCAAAGGAGGGCTCGCGCAAATTGTTATTGAACGGACCTTAAACCGTATCACGATCACGATCCATACTTCACGCCCCGGAATAATTATAGGCAAGGGAGGCGGTGAAGTAGACCGTATCAAGGAAGAGTTGAAGAAGTTGACGGATAAGGAAGTGCAGATTAATATCGTGGAAATCCGCCGGGCAGAAACTGAAGCAGCTATCGTTGGTGATACAATTGCCAGGCAGATTGAAGCGCGCATCAACTACAGGCGTGCGATTAAAATGTCGCTTGCTTCCGCCCTTCGCATGGGTGCTGAAGGAATTAAAGTAAGGATCAGCGGACGATTGGGAGGTGCGGAAATAGCACGGTCGGAAGAGATCAAACAAGGCCGTGTTCCATTGCATACATTCCGCGCCGACATTGATTATGCACTGGCTGAAGCACAAACTGTATATGGCAAGATTGGCATCAAGGTGTGGATTTGTAAAGGAGAAATTTATGGTAAGCGTGATCTTTCACCGAATGTGGGTCAAAAAACCAATGAGATGCAAAGGCCAAAGAGTGGAGGAGGAGGAACCGGTGCAGGTGGCAGAAGAGGCGGAGGAGGCAGAGGAAAGGACAGGGAACGCAGCGACAGAGAGTAATTCAGGAGATTATCTGAAATCAGCATAAGAAACTACAGGAGACAGCAAGAACCAGTAAAGAGCAGTTAACATGTTACAACCGAAAAAAACCAAATATCGCAAGACCCAACGTGGTAAAATGAAGGGTAATGAACAACGTGGGTTTACGCTCTCGTTCGGTTCATTCGGACTCAAGACGCTGGATGAGGCCTGGTTAACCGATAAGCAGCTGGAGGCGGCACGTGTAGCCTTAACGCGGCACATGAAACGTGAAGGCCAGGTATGGATCCGTGTTTTTCCGGATAAGCCGCTTACTAAAAAGCCGGCAGAAGTGAGGATGGGAAAAGGAAAGGGTAACCCGGAAGGATGGGTGGCACCGGTTAAGCCCGGTCGTATACTTTTCGAAGCAGAAGGCGTGGCACTCAACATTGCAAAGGAAGCAATGCAGCTGGCTGCAGATAAGCTCCCTGTTCATACGAAGTTTGTTGTTGCAAGAGATTATAAAGCATAAAAGAGAAGCAAATCATGGCGAAGAAAAAATTAAACCTGAAAGACCTCACGACTGCTGAAGTGACGGAAAAATTAAAAGAGGATAGCACGCATTATACCAAGATGAAGTTCAATCATGTGGTTACAACGCTGGAGAATCCCATGACGCTTCGTCAAATGCGCAGGGATATTGCTCGAATGAAGACGGAGTTGAAACAACGGTCCGTTACCGAAGCAAAAACGGAGACTAAATAAATCATCAGACAAATAGTTCAGGCCATCATTTAAAGCCGTAAGAAATTCATGGAAAGAAATCTTAGAAAGTCAAGAATAGGTGTCGTAACCAGTAACAAGATGAGTAAAACCATAACGGTGTCGATTGAACGGAAGGTGAAGCACCCTCTTTATGGTAAGTATCTTAAGAAGACCAAAAAGATGATGGCACATGATGAGAAGCAGGAATGTTCTATTGGTGATACGGTGCGGATCATGGAAACCCGTCCGGTGAGCAAAAACAAACGCTGGAGGCTGGTAGAAGTAATAGAGAAAGTTAAATAACACATAACATAAGCAGCCGGTTTGCAGCGGATGAAATGAAGGAGTTTAAAACCGGAAACAGCAGTTAAAAGAATCTTAGAGCAATGATACAAACAGAATCAAGATTGACGGTGGCTGATAACAGCGGGGCACGTGAGGTGCTGGTGATTCGGTTATTGGGCCATTCACATCAGCGCTATGCTTCAGTTGGAGATGTGGTAATTGTGACCGCCAAAGACGTGATACCTGCCGGGCAGTTGAAAAAGGGAACTGTTTCAAAAGCTGTAATTGTAAGAACCAAGAAAAGGATCCGCAGAAAGGATGGTTCGTATATCCGTTTTGATGATAATGCCTGTGTGTTGCTGAACCCATCCGATGAGCCACGGGGTACGCGTATTTTCGGCCCGGTGGCAAGAGAACTGCGCGAAAAACAATTCATGAAGATAATTTCTTTAGCACCTGAAGTACTGTAACCATGAACAATACAAAAACTAAAACAACCCGCTTCAAGACAAAGACGCATGTAAAGAAAAACGACATGGTATATGTTCGTTCTGGTGATGATAAGGGAAAGAAGGGACGCGTACTCGAAGTAATGGTGGACAAGATGAAAGCATTGGTGGAAGGTGTGAATATTGTATCACGCCATACCAAGCCGAATGCAAAAAATACACAGGGAGGCATTGTTAAAAAGGAAGCGCCGGTACATATTTCCAAACTCATGTTGCTGGACCCGAAGGATGGAAAACCAACCAGGGTTGGCAGAAAACGCGAAAATGAGAAATCGGTTCGGTTCGCTAAAGGAAGAGTTCGTTCAGGCCAGGTGATAAAATAATTTATTAAAGTAGCAGTCCAATGGAAAAATACATTCCCAGGTTAAGAAAACACTACGAAGAAAATGTGGTGCCTGCTTTGAAAAAACAATTCAATTTCAAGTCAGGTATGCAGGTACCCCGCCTTGAAAAAATTGCCATCAACCAGGGTGTAGGTGCGGCTACTGCCGATAAGAAACTGATTGATACCGCTGTTGCTGAAATCTCGGCCATTGCAGGTCAACGCGCAGTTGCTACCAAATCCAAGAAGGATATTTCCAATTTCAAACTGCGGGCGAATACCCCGATTGGAGTACGGGTAACACTTCGCGGTGAACGGATGTATGAGTTTTTGGATCGTTTCATTTCGGTGGCATTGCCACGCGTGCGTGACTTCAAAGGGGTGAATGATAAAAGCTTTGACGGAAGAGGGAATTACACACTCGGCGTAACCGAACATATCATCTTCCCTGAAATAGATATCGATAAAATCACCAGGATGAATGGTATGGATATCACTTTTGTAACCAGTACAACCGACGATGAGGAAGCGAAGGCATTACTCGCCGAATTAGGGATTCCGTTTAAAAAAGATAAATAAGCAAATGGCAAAAGAATCAGTAAAAGCAAGAGAAAGAAAACGTGCCCGCATGTCGGCTAAATATGCCGCAAAACGTAAAGCCCTTAAAGCTGCCGGTGACTATGTTGGATTGGATAAACTTCCTAAAAATGCATCACCGGTACGTAAGCATAACCGTTGCCAGATAACTGGACGGCCGAAAGGGTACATTGGTGAATTTGGCATTTCCAGGATCAAGTTCAGGGAGCTGGCCCTGAATGGCAAGATCCCGGGCGTAACGAAAGCTTCCTGGTAAGCGTGATAAATTAATTAATCAATTCCAACAACTCATAATGGTAACCGATCCTATAGCTGACTACCTCACCCGCATGCGCAATGCACTCACAGCGAATCATCGCATAGTGGAAATTCCTTCTTCCAACCTGAAGAAGCGGCTGACTGAAATATTGTATGATAAAGGATACATACTTAAATACAAATTTGAAGACAGCACAAATGGAAGTGGCGTCATTAAAATTGCCTTGAAATACAACCAGGTTACCAAGCAGCCTGCTATACGCTCGCTGCGCAGGGTAAGCCGTCCGGGATTGAGAAGATATCGTGGCGCTGAAGAATTACCAAAGGTGATGAATGGATTGGGTATAGCAGTAATTTCCACCTCCAAAGGGCTGATGACTGATAAGGAAGCGAAGACACAAAAAATTGGCGGAGAGGTGCTTTGCTATATTTTCTAAGTAAAAGTAATTCACCTGCTGGCAAGAGTGCAGGATAATGAATTGGTGAAATGAACGAAAGCAGGTATTCACAGTAGTTAAAACAGGATTTTAAAACAAGCAATATTCAAGCATGTCACGCATAGGAAAAATGCCGGTTGCATTACCCAAAGGAGTCAGTTTTTCTGTCACTCCTTCCAATGAGGTTATTGTAAAAGGCCCGAAAGGTCAGTTGACGCAGAAAGTTGATGCAGATATCACGTTCACAACGGAAGATGGTCAGGTAATCGTTAACAGGCCCACCAATCAGAAACGCCATAAGGCATTGCATGGATTGTACCGTGCTTTATTGGCAAATATGATGAAGGGAGTCACTGAAGGGTACGAAACAAAACTGGAACTTGTGGGTGTTGGTTTCAGGGCAACGGTAACCGGTCAGTTGTTGGAATTATCCGTTGGATTTTCACATCCTGTTTTATTTTCACTGCCGAAGGAAATCAAGGCATCGGCTGAACAGTTGAAAGGTCAGAACCCCATCATCACCCTGAGCAGCTATGACAAGCAATTGCTGGGGCAGATGGCAGCGAAGATCCGTGAAGTGAGAAGGCCGGAACCATACAAGGGCAAAGGTATTAAGCATGTGAACGAAATTCTGCGCCGCAAAGCCGGTAAGTCCGCTGCGACAGGCGCAAAATAATATGAATTAAAAAACAGCCTACGGCAAAATCCGTAAGCGAAAATAAAATCAAAAAAAATGGTAAGAAAGGAAGCAAGAAGAGAAAAGATCCGCAGGAAGATTCGGAAGAAAATTTCCGGCACCAAGGAAAGGCCCCGCCTGTCAGTCTATCGCAGCAACAGTGAAATCTATGTGCAGATCATTGATGATTCTCAGGGACATACTTTAGCGGCAGCCTCTTCCCGTGATATGAAGGAAATCACCGGAACCAAGATTGAACGATCGAAGGAAGTAGGAAAGGCAATTGCCAAAAGAGCAATTGATGCGGGTATCAGCAATGTAATATTTGATCGTGGCGGTTACCTGTATCACGGACGGGTTAAAGCCGTTGCAGATGGTGCACGTGAAGGCGGACTGCAATTTTAAATTCAGGATTGAATCCTAATCTGTTAACAAGAAATCAGCGAAATACAATGGCGCAAGCAAACATTCAAAGGGTAAAGGCAAGCGAGCTGGACCTTAAAGACAAAGTGGTAAACATTCAGCGTGTGGCGAAGGTGACAAAAGGTGGCCGTACCTTCAGCTTTTCCGCTTTGGTGGTGGTGGGAGACGGTAATGGTATCGTGGGACAAGGCCTTGGCAAGGCGCGGGAGGTGCAGGAAGCTATTACCAAAGGCATCGATGATGCTAAAAAGAATCTTGTTAAAGTGCCGGTTTACAAAGGAACGATTCCGCATGAGCAGATCGCCAAATTCAGTGCATCGAAAGTATGGATAAAACCGGCTTCACACGGAACCGGTGTAATTGCAGGCGGTGCAATGCGTGCAGTGCTGGAAAGTGCAGGGGTTACGGATGTGTTGGCGAAATCACTGGGTTCAACCAACCCTCACAATGTGGTTAAGGCAACCATAAAAGCCCTTTCACTGGTAAGGGATCCGCTGGTAATTTCACAAACGCGCAATGTAAATCTGAAAAAAGTCTTTAACGGTTAATACAGCCGGCATTTTCCGGGAACAATAGGCAGCTGCAATTTTTGCTGATCGCATATTGTATCGAAAAACAGAATCAATAACCATGGCAAAACTAAAAATTACCCAGGTAAAAAGCGCAATCGACCGGCCCGAAAGGCAGAAGCGTACGATTACTGCTTTGGGCATCCACAAACTGCATGTTCCGGTTGTGAAGGAAGATTCCGAACAAATACAGGGAATGCTGACAAAGGTGAGACATTTAGTGACTATTGAAAAAATCTAAGCATGAATCTCAGTAATCTGAAACCCGCAAAAGGGTCCGTAAAAAAGGTAAAGCGAATCGGTCGTGGTCAGGGCAGCGGTCATGGAGGTACTTCTACACGAGGTAATAAAGGTGCCGGTGCCAGAAGCGGCAATAAAAGCAGGAGAGGTTTTGAAGGCGGTCAGATGCCGTTGCAACGTAGGTTGCCGAAGTTTGGATTCAAGAATCCATTCCGTAAAGAGTTTGAAGTCATTAACCTCGGCCGCTTACAGGCATACGTTGATAAATACAAACTCACCGCGGTCAATCATGCAGTACTGCTGGAATATGGCATTATCACTAAGAATGATAAGGTGAAAATTCTTGGAACCGGCGAATTAAAATCAAAGCTTGATGTAAAAGTGAATGCAGTCAGCGAAACGGCAAAGAAGGCCATTGAAGCTGCCGGCGGTACTGTTAACCTTGTTTAATAACGTACATGAAACGTTTCGTTCAAACCATACAGAACATTTGGAAAATTGAAGACCTGCGTCAAAGGATTCTTTATACGCTGGGGCTTATTTTCGTCTATCGGGTAGGTTCATACATCGTACTGCCGGGCGTTGATCCTGTACAACTGGCAGCTGTAACCCAGCAGGGGGCCAAAGGTATTTTTGGTCTGCTCGATATTTTTGCCGGTGGCGCATTTTCGAGGGCATCCATATTTGCTTTGGGAATTATGCCCTATATCTCGGCCTCCATCGTGATGCAATTGGTTACACTGGCTATTCCCACCTTTCAGAAAATGCAGAAAGAAGGTGAAAGCGGGCGCCGCAAGATTAATAATATCACCCGGTGGCTGACAGTAGTAATAACTGCCGCACAGGCTTCCGGGTATGTTGTTTACCTGAAAAGCGGTATTGGTGCCAATGTGGTAAGCGGCGTCAATCCGGGGCTTTTCTGGTTTTCATCGCTCGTTATTCTTACAGCCGGCACGATCTTTATCATGTGGATGGGTGAAAAGATCACCGATCGCGGCATCGGGAATGGAATTTCGCTGTTGATTATGATCGGTATCATTGCGCGGTTACCCTTTGCATTCCTCGCAGAATTTGACAGTCGCTTGAATGAAGGCGGCGGTCTTGTATCCTTCCTGCTGGAACTTGCTGTGCTGCTCGCGGTAATAGTGATGGTTATTTTGCTGGTGCAGGGAACACGGAAGATTCCGGTGCAATATGCTAAGCGCGTCGTGGGTAATAAGCAATATGGAGGTGTGCGGCAGTATATTCCGCTGAAAGTGAATGCTGCAGGTGTTATGCCAATCATTTTTTCGCAGGCATTGATGTTTATACCGGCCACAGTTGCACAGTTTTTTCCCGACTCCGCTGCCATGCAGGGAGCAACAGCATTCACCAATCCCGGATCGTTCTGGTATAACCTGGTCGACCTGCTCCTGATTGTCATTTTCACGTATTTCTATACAGCCATTATTGTGAATCCGATTCAGATGGCAGATGACATGAAACGAAACGGTGGCTTTATTCCAGGCGTGAAGCCTGGAAAGCAGACCGCCAATTTTATTGATACGGTAATGTCAAGGATAACCCTGCCGGGTGCTTTATTTCTTGCTTTTGTTGCCATCATGCCTTCGTTTGCACGTGCTTTCGGTGTAAACAGTCAATGGGCAAATTTCTATGGCGGTACCTCGTTGCTCATTATGGTTGGTGTAATTCTCGATACGCTACAGCAGATAGAAAGTCACCTGTTGATGCGTCATTACGACGGGTTGATGAAGTCAGGACGCATAAAAGGGAGAACAACGGCAGTTAGTGCTTAGCAATAAATGATTTATTACAAGACACCGGAAGAGATTGAACGTATTAGAAGGAGTTCTTTGATTGTTTCAAGAGCTTTAGCCGAAGTGGCAAAGCATATTAAGCCTGGTATAGCAACCATAAAGCTTGATGCCGTGGCTGACCAGTTTATCAGGGATCATGGAGGTTTTCCAGCCTTCCTTGGTTATCGTGGTTTTCCCAACGCGGCCTGTATTTCTGTCAATGAAGTGGTGGTACACGGGATTCCCGGTAATACTATACTAAAGGAAGGAGATATTGTAAGTGTAGACATCGGTGTTGTATTAGATGATTTTTACGGAGACAGTGCATTCACTTTTCCGGTAGGTGAAATAAGTGAAGAAAAGCAGCGACTGTTAGCTGTAACAAGGCAATCGCTTGAATTAGGTGTGGAGCAGGCAAAGGTTGGTGGCAGAATCGGAGATATTGCCTCTTCCATACAGGATTATGTCGAGAGAAATGGCTACTCGGTAGTGAGGGAACTGGTAGGTCACGGAGTTGGAAAAAAGTTGCATGAAGATCCCGAAGTACCTAACTACGGTAAGCGTGGTTCCGGTGCAAAGTTGCAGGAAGGATTGGTTATTGCCATTGAACCAATGGTGAATATGGGAAAAAAGAATGTTCTGCAGGCAAATGACGGGTGGACGATTTTTACAGAGGACCATCAGCCTTCCGCGCATTTTGAACATACGGTAGCTGTAACGAAAGGCGGACCGCAAATGCTAACCACCTTCAGCTTTATTGAAGAAGTTTTGAATGTGGCAGTGTGAAGGAAAATGGATCGATTCAACATCAGCAGGAGTAATTCAGCAAAAGCTTAAAAAAATTCACGAATTAAACCGATATTTGCACCCTCAAATTTTGAATGGCTAAGCAAGATCTTATTAAACAGGACGGCACGATTACGGAATCATTATCCAATGCGATGTTTCGTGTCCGCCTCGAGAATGGGCACGAGATTATAGCCACCATTTCAGGAAAGATGCGGATGCATTACATACGGATTCTTCCAGGCGACAAGGTAACGGTAGAGATGTCGCCTTATGATCTGACAAGAGGTAGGATTACTTATCGGTTCAAGTAGCGTTAATAAATAAAGTGGCAATACGGGTTTAATTTCAGGACGCATAAAAATCAGACGATGAAAGTAAGAGCATCCATAAAAAGAAGAAGCGCAGACTGCAAAATTGTGCGGCGCAAAGGAAAGTTGTATGTGATCAACAAAAAAAATCCGCGCTACAAGCAGCGCCAGGGTTAAGATCATCAGACAAATTGCCAATAAGCAATCAGTAATTTTAATTGAAAAACAAAGATTAACGATACATCATGGCGAGAATTTCAGGTGTTGATTTACCTAAGAATAAACAGGGCTACGTTGGCCTTTCTTACCTTTTTGGCATTGGCCAGTCTGCTGCCAAGAAAATTCTTCAGGAAGCAGGTGTGGAGATTACCAAGAAGGTTAAGGATTGGAATGATGATGAATTGAATTCCATCCGTAATATCATAAATAATGACTGGAAAGTGGAAGGTGCATTGCGCTCGGAGATTCAGCTCAACATAAAGCGATTGATGGATATCGGATGTTACCGTGGAATCCGTCACCGCAAAGGACTGCCGACAAGAGGTCAGCGTACCAGGACGAACAGCAGAACCAGGAAAGGAAAACGCAAAACTGTTGCGGGTAAGAAGAAGACACCTGCCAAGAAATAAAAAATACGCAGTGCTGAAAGCATTGCACCCTCATCTGTAAAAGCATAAATCACAATGGCTGAAACAAAAAAGACCACCAAAAAGCGCAGTATCAAAGCTGAACCTGAAGGACACGTGCACATTCAGGCCAGCTTCAATAATATCATCATCACGTTTACCAATAAAACAGGCCAGGTGATATCATGGTCCTCTGCCGGCAAGATTGGCTTTAAGGGTTCGAAAAAGAATACCCCTTATGCCGCTCAGCTCGCCGCACAGGATGCTGCAAAGGTTGCACATGATTCCGGTATGCGTAAGGTGGAGGTATTTGTGAAAGGACCCGGTTCGGGACGTGAATCAGCGATCCGTTCTATCTCTTCGTCAGGAATAGATGTGACAGTGATCAAAGATATTACACCACTGCCGCATAACGGATGCAGGCCGGCGAAGAAAAGAAGGGTTTAGTGACACATCTTCGAAACATTAAACAATTCATTCAATTTAAAATACAGCGAATACGACAATAACATGGCAAGATTCACGGGCTCAAAGGCTAAAATAAACAGGAGATTTGGAGAACCTATCATGGGTTACACCAAATCATTGGAAAAGAAAAGTTATCCTCCCGGTATGCATGGGCAGTCTCGAAAGAAGAAGCAGTCTTCCGAATATGCGACACAGCTGAAGGAAAAGCAAAAAGCCAAGATGACTTATGGCCTGCTGGAAAGGCAGTTTGCGCGTTTTTATGCTGAAGCCGTTCGTAAAAAGGGAGTAACCGGTGAAAACCTGCTGAAGTTATTGGAGGCCAGGCTTGATAACACCATTTTCCGCCTTGGCGTAGCGCCCACCCGCAGGGCAGCCCGTCAGTTGGTGGTGCACAAGCACATCACCGTGAACGGTAGAGTTGCAGGCATTCCGTCACTTGTGCTTCGTGTAGGAGATGTGATCAGTATCAAAGAAAAATCCAAGGGCCTTCCTGCTATCACACAGGCCCTCGGCAACCGTGAGTCGAAGTACCCATGGCTGGAATGGAACAGTGATACCATGAAGGGTGTGTTTCTTGCTATGCCTGAGAAGGAGCAGATTCCTGAAAACATTCATGAGCAGCTGATTGTGGAATTGTATTCCAAGTAGTGCCAAGCCGGATATGCAGCGTGTTGAATAGCATTAAACGGATACCGGAATTATAAATTTTAGAACTAAAACCCGAAACAAATAATGGCTTTACTCACATTTCAAAAACCGGATAAAATCGTTCTGCAGAAGGCAACTGATTTTGAAGGATTGTTTGAATTTCGTCCGTTGGAACCCGGCTTTGGTGTAACCATCGGTAATGCATTGCGGAGGGTACTGCTTTCCTCGCTGGAAGGATATGCTATCACGGCAGTAAGGATCAGCGGTGTGGATCATGAGTTTTCGACCATAAAAGGCGTGATGGAAGATGTGACGGAGATTATTCTCAACATCAAGCAAATACGGCTTAAGAAAACTACTGAGGAAGATTTACAACAGGAAAAAATCCTTATTTCCATAAAAAATAAAGATGATTTCCGTGCAGGAGATATTGAAAAGGCTTCTTCCAACTTCCGCATCATGAATCCTGATCTCGTGATCTGCAGGATGGAGCGCAGCGTGAAACTTGACATGGAAATAATTGTGCAGAAAGGACGTGGTTATGTACCGGCTGAAGAAAACGAAGTAAAGGATGCTCCAATCGGAACGATTGCCACGGATGCGATCTTCACACCGATAAAAAATGTTAAGTACGCAGTTGAAAATACACGTGTTGAACAAAAGACAGACTATGAAAAGCTGATTATGGAAATCACAACGGATGGCACGATTCATCCGGAAGAAGCCATTAAAGAAGCTGCCCGTATCCTGATTCAGCACCTGATGCTCATCTCTGATGAAAACATCACTTTCGACAATAAAGAGAAAAAGGAAGATGATGTGGTGGATGAGCATATCCTGCATATGCGCAAATTGCTGAAGACACCTTTGGAAGATCTTGACCTTTCTGTGCGCGCTTACAATTGCCTGAAAGCAGCCAAGATCAGTTCTCTTTCAGAATTGGTAAAATATGATACGAATGAGCTGCTGAAGTTCCGCAATTTCGGCCGCAAGTCGCTGATGGAGATTGAAGCTTTGATTAATGAAAAGGGCCTCCATTTTGGAATGGACCTTTCGAAGTTCAAGCTTGATGATTAATAATTTGATTTATTGCTGAAGGACAATGCACTTTTCATAACGTTTTTTCATTTTGATCCTGCACTTATCTTTTCAGCCAACATACAACGGAGAATAAAACAATGAGACACCAGAATAAGATTAATAAACTCAGCAGAACGAGTCAGCACCGTGGTGCACTGTTAAGTAATATGGCAACTTCGCTTATTATGCATAAGCATATTACCACTACCACAGCGAAGGCAAAAGCACTGCGCCGGTATGTTGAACCGATTATCACCCGTGCAAAGGAAAACAGCACGCATAACCGCAGGGTTGTATTCAGTGTTTTGAGGAGCAAAGAGGCAGTTGATCAGCTCTTCGGTGACGTGGCTGAAAAAATTGCCAATCGCCCGGGCGGTTATACCAGGATTATTAAAATTGGCAATCGCCCAGGTGATAATGCTGATATGGCCTTAATAGAACTGGTGGATTATAGCCTGCTGAATGGCGCTGCATCAGCCACTGCGGCTGCTGAAACCGCTGCACCGAAAAAGCGTACACGCAGAGGAACCAATAAATCAACAGGTGCCAAGACAGAACCTAAGAATGTTGAATCGAAGAAGAGTGAGAAGAAGCCTTCCACAAAAACCACTAATACACCTAAAATCCGCCAGCGCAAATCAGGCGGTGCATAGTTGGATGTAACTTAACTTGCTGCAGCGCCGGAATATTTTTTCCGGCGCTTTTTTTTTGCGGCACATCGCTGTTGTTTGATTTCAGGATAGGGTATTCCCGAAAATGTAGAACTCAATCTGAGTAAGTATTTCACAGTATAGTGTGCAAAGAAAAAGCCCCAAATAAGTCACGAAGTGATCAAATTTGGGGCAGTAAAATTTGCACTACAAATGTA